>NZ_WKCD01000349.1:0-5034 GCF_021606625.1 Pseudomonas sp. PA-4-8C | reverse complement strand
CCCTGCACCCCGCCTATTTTTCCAAGGTCAACGCTACGCCCTTCACCTTGTTGGGCCTGTCACTGTCGATCTTCATGAGTTTTCGCAACAACGCCTGCTACGACCGTTGGTGGGAGGGCCGCAAGCAACTGGGGCAAATGGTCATTGACGTGCGCTCGCTGATTCGCGAGACCCAGGTGCTGGGGGACACCGCCGAGCGTGCTGGCCTGCTGCGCGGCCTGTGCGGTTTTGCCCATGGCTTGGTCGCGCATTTGCGCCATGAAGATCAAGCCCGGGCGATACACCCTTGGATCAGCATGCCAGTGGGCCACCCCAACTTGCCGGACAGCGTGCTGCAAACGGTCGGTGCGCGCTTTTCGGTCCTGGCACAACAGGGCGTGATCAGCGAATGGCGCTACACCCAACTGGAAGCCCGGCTAGTCAGCTTGAGCCAGGTGCAGGCGGCATGCGAGCGTATCAAGACCACGCCACTGCCCTTTCCCTACACCCTGCTGTTGCACCGCACCATTTACCTGTTCTGCATCTTGCTGCCATTCGCCATGGCCGAGCCACTTGGCTGGTTGACGCCAGTGTTCACCGCGATTGTCAGCTACACCTTCTTTGGCCTGGATGCGATTGGCGACGAATTGGAAGACCCCTTCGGCTTCGACGAAAACGACTTGCCGTGTGACGCTATCCTGCGGACATTGGAGCGCGAGATCCTCGCCGCCCTTGGTGAAGTCAACCTGCCGCCAGCGTTGGAGCCAGCGGACTACGTGCTGACCTGACGCGGGTTTGACACTCGCCTCGCACTGACCGAAGCTTGGAACTTTGCTGCCCAAGCTTTCGGACGCCTGCATGTCAAAGTCACGCCGTTACTCCATCATCGGCCTGTGCGCCCTGTTGTTGATCGTACTGATCACCTGGTTTTTCTCCCGCACCCCTGCAGTGGCCGTACCCCCAGCCATCGCCCATGGCTATTCCAAGGCCTTGAAGCAGGCGCATAACGGCGAGCCCGGCGCCGCACGTGTGTTGTACCAACAGTTGGGCCGGCCGGACCTGTCGCCCGAGCGCCGCGCCGCCTTGCATGCTGAGCTGCCCAATTACCCCAGCCCCCAGGCGCTGAAGCTGGCCGATAAAGACCTCGCCAATGAGTCGGCGCTGGTGCGCGAAGCCGCTATTCACAGCATCGTCGGCCTGGTGCCCACTGGCCAGCGCACCTTACTGCTCGGCCCGGTGCTGGACGATCCGGAACAATCGGTGCGCTTTGCCGCCGCCAACGCCTTGCTGGGCCTGTCGCCCGATACACTGGGTTTGTACTTTGGCCCACTGCAGCAGGTGCTCGATGAATTCGTGACAACGCTCAAGGCCCAGCCCGAAACCGCTGAAGGCTGGATTCAATTGGCGCGCCTGTACATCCACAGCGCCCTGCTGCCGGAGGCGCAAAACGCCCTGGAGCAGGCAATGCGCTTGCAGCCGGACAACCTGCAAGCGGTGGTATCGCAAATCGAACTGCTGGACAAGCAAGGCAAGACCGACGAGTCGCGCCAACTGCTGGCCCGGCAACTGGCGGCGCATCCGGAGTCGGCCTACCTGCAACATGCCTTGGGCATGTGGCTGTTGCACCATGGCGAGCGCCCCTACGCCCTGCTCGGCCTGTCCAAGGCGGTGGAGCTTGCGCCAGACAACCCGGATTATCGCTATGACCTGGCCACCACCCTGCACGCCCAGGACGAAGTAGAGGCGGCCCAGCGCCAGCTGGAAGAAATCGTCCAGCGGCATCCCGCCAATCGCAAAGCCCGCGTGTTGCTGGTCAATTACTGGAAAGAGACCGGGCAGTTGCAGAACGTTCAGGTGCTGCTCGCCCAACTTGAGCAACAGAACCCGGATGATCCGGCGCTACAACAGGGCCTCTGATAGGCGATCAGCTCAGCACCGCAAAAACGTGTAAAGCGACCTCTCTTCGTACAATTCATCCAAAACGTTGAACCGCTAGTGGCCACTACGGTCAAGTGAATATGGCGCGTCCCAGTCGGCGTGCCCCTCTACTTGTACGTGACCTGAGGGCACTTCTTGAGTACATCCAAACAGCTGTTGAGTGAAAAGGCGGCCACCGGCGTCGAAGGTCTTGATGACATTCTTGCCGGGGGGCTATCGCGAAGCCACGTGTTTTTGCTCGAAGGCGAACCCGGCACCGGTAAAACCACCGTGGCCCTGCATTTTCTGCGGGCCGGTGCGCAGAACGGCGAACGTTGCTTATATATCACCCTGTCCGAAACCGAGCACGAACTGCGCCAGGGTGCCAAATCCCACGGCTGGGACTTGGATGAGCATATTCATATCTTCGAGCTGACCCCACCGGAAAGCCTGCTCAACGCCGATCACCAGCAAAGCCTGCTGTACTCCTCCGACCTGGAGCTGGGTGAAGCCACCCGCCAGATCTTTGAAGTGGTAGAGCGGGTCAAGCCGACCCGCGTGGTGGTCGACAGCCTGTCTGAGATCCGCCTTCTGGCGCAAAGCTCGTTGCGCTATCGCCGGCAAATCCTGGCGATCAAGCACTACTTCGTGCGTTATGACGCCACCGTGTTACTGCTGGATGACTTGACCACCGAATCCCTGGATAAGACCGTGCACAGCGTTGCGCACGGGGTGATTCGCCTGGAGGAGCTGACGCCCAACTATGGCGCCGAGCGTCGGCGTATCCGTGTGGTCAAGTACCGGGGCCAGAAATACCGTGGCGGCTTCCACGACTTCACCATCATGGGCGACGGCATTCACGTATTCCCGCGCCTGGTGGCGGCCGAACATCGCGGCGGTTACAACCGTCAAACCTTGAGCAGCGGTATCGAGGAGTTGGATTCTCTGCTCGGCGGGGGGATCGAGACCGGCTCCAGCAGCCTGATTCTCGGCCCGGCCGGTACCGGCAAGTCTTTGATCTCGATGGTCTTCGCTGCCGCCGCCGTGGCCCGTGGCGAAAAGGCTGCGCTGTTCATCTTCGATGAAGAGCTGGGCCTGCTGTTCGAGCGCATGAAGAACATGGGCATCGACCTCGCCGCCTTACGGGACACCGGAAACCTGCTGATCGAACAGGTCGACGCGGCCGAACTCTCCCCCGGCGAATTTTCCCACCGGGTTCGCCGCTGCGTGGATGAGCGCGGTATCAAGACCGTGGTCATCGACAGTATCAACGGCTACCAGGCGGCCATGCCCGAAGAAAACGCGCTGATCCTGCATATGCATGAACTGCTGCTATACCTTAACCGCCGTGGTGCCGCGACCTTTATGACGGTGGCCCAGCACGGCCTGGTCGGCGATATGCAGACGCCAGTCGACATCACCTACCTGGCTGACACCGTGATCCTGCTGCGTTATTTCGAGGCTCTGGGCAAAGTTCGCCGGGCCATTTCGATCATCAAGAAAAGAACCGGCTCCCATGAGTCCACCATTCGCGAATACCGCATCGGCAGCCGCGGCATGACGGTGGGTGTGCCTCTGGATAACTTCCAGGGTGTGCTGCGCGGCATTCCGACCTATATGGGCGCCGGTTCCCCCCTGCTCAAGGATGAGGGCTAGTGCCGGCCCTTTCTCCCGTCTCCGAGCGCGCCATCGTGCTGGCGCCCATGGGCCGCGATGGCTCATTGGCGTTGATGATGCTTAATGAAGCCGGCTATAGCGGGATCGTCGCCAATAGCCTGACCGCGCTGTGCGAAGAGCTGACGCAAGGCGCCGGCCTGCTCATCATTGCCGCTGAGGCCCTGCGTGGCGTCGACCTTGAGCCGTTACTTGAGCTGTTGCATCAGCAGCCGGCCTGGTCCGACCTGCCGATCGTGCTGATGACCCAGCATGGCGGCAAAGAGCAGAACGGCTCGACCCGCCTGAGCGGCTTGCTGGGTAACGTCACGTTTCTGGAGCGGCCATTCCATCCCATCACCCTGATCAGCCTGGTCAGCGCCGCCCTGCGCGGTCGGCGGCGCCAATACGAGGCGCGGGACCGGTTGATTGACTTGAGCGAGAGTGAGCTGCGGCTGCAGCGCACCCTGGAAACCCTCGAGCAGCAAGTGGAAGAACGCACCGCCCAATTGCGTCACAACGAAGAAGCCCTGCGCCAGTCGCAAAAAATGGAAGCCGTCGGCCAGTTGACCGGCGGTATCGCCCATGACTTCAACAATATGCTTACCGGCATTATCGGCAGCCTGGAACTGCTGCGCCGACGTGTGGCGCGAGGCAAACTGGATGACCTGGACGGCCTGATCGACCTGGGCGTGACCTCCGCCAACCGCGCGGCCAGCCTCACCCACCGACTGTTGGCGTTCTCCCGTCGACAATCGCTGGACTCCAAACCCGTGCAGATCAACCAGTTGGTCACGGCCATGGGCGAATTGTTGCAACGCAGCATCAACGAAAGCATCAGCTTGGACATGCGCTTGAGCGACGCTTTATGGACGGCCGAAGCCGACCCCAACCAGCTCGAAAGCGCCCTGCTCAACCTGGTGATCAACGCGCGCGATGCCATGCCCACCGGTGGCACGCTCAGAGTGGAAACCACCAACCGCCACCTCGACAGCGTCTTCACCGCCGCCTACGGCACCCTGATACCGGGTGATTACGTAGAGCTGAGTGTCAGTGACAACGGTTGCGGCATTCCCCAACACCTGATGGGCCGCGTATTCGATCCGTTTTTCACCACCAAACCCATCGGGCAGGGCACAGGGCTGGGGCTGTCAATGATCTACGGCTTCGCTCGCCAGTCTCGTGGGCATGTGACGATTCACAGTGAAGTCAACAAAGGCACCACGGTCAGCCTGTTCCTGCCACGTTTTATCGGCGAGCCCCAAACCCAGGCGCCGCTCAACCCCACATTGCTGCCGTTTGCCAATGCAGGAGAAACGGTGTTGATCGTCGAGGATGACCCTGCGGTAAGGGTGCTGGTCAGCGCCGTGCTCAAAGAGCTGGGGTATGGGTTTATCGAGGCTGGGGATGCGAACACGGCGGTGCCAATCATTGAGTCCGAACAGCGTATTGACTTGATGATCAGCGATGTGGGCTTACCGGGTA
>NZ_WKCD01000348.1:0-5066 GCF_021606625.1 Pseudomonas sp. PA-4-8C | reverse complement strand
CTGCAACTAACTCTTAAATGGTGCACTCGACAGGATTCGAACCTGTGACCGCTCGGTTCGTAGCCGAGTACTCTATCCAGCTGAGCTACGAGTGCATTTGTTGCCGCGCATTATACGCCGTTCAATCTCTATGTAAAGCTATTTTTTCGAGTATTTTCAACAACTTACCGAAAAAACCAGATTGCAACGTACTAAGCAAATAATGGCGGAGAACGGGGGATTCGAACCCCCGACACCCTTTTGAGGTGTACTCCCTTAGCAGGGGAGCGCCTTCGGCCACTCGGCCAGCTCTCCGCAACACGGGGCGTATATTAACCACGTTCCTCCCCGTTTGCAAACATAAAAAACGATAAAAATTAAAGGCTTGGTTCTTCGTCCTTCTCTTTCTTGATCCGCAGGTAGATTTCCTCGCGGTGGACCGCCACCTCTTTCGGAGCATTAACCCCAATACGTACTTGATTGCCTTTGACGCCGAGCACGGTCACGGTGATTTCGCCATCACCGATAATCAGGCTTTCTGCGCAACGACGAGTCAGAATCAGCATACCTTTCACCTCACGCATTTCAGTTCAGGAACAACAGTCTGCAAAAAAAAAAGCATTCAACCTACAACCAAAAGGTCGTAGCCCTACTCGCTAAGTATTGTCGAGCCCATGCAAAAGACCATGTACCCCACAAAAAAATGAAAGGCGCGGTAAACCGCGCCTTCCTGGCAACGCATTACTCGCCCTGTCGGGCCGGAGCATCCAGCTCAAAAGCTGTGTGCAGCGCGCGCACAGCCAGTTCCAGGTACTTCTCTTCGAGCACTACCGAGACTTTGATTTCCGAGGTGGAAATCATCTGGATGTTGATACCCTCCTTGGCAAGGGCCCCGAACATACGGCTGGCAACCCCAGCATGGGAACGCATGCCCACCCCTACAATCGACACCTTGGCAATCTTGGTATCGCCGACCACTTCACGGGCGCCAATCTCGCTCGCCGTGTTCTGCAGGATTTTCAATGCCGCATCGTATTCGTTGCGGTGCACAGTGAAGGTGAAATCGGTGGTGTTATCGTGCGAAACGTTCTGCACGATCATGTCGACTTCAACATTCGCATCGCTGACAGGGCCCAGAATCTTGAAAGCCACGCCCGGGGTGTCTGGCACGCCACGGATCGTCAGCTTGGCTTCATCGCGATTGAAAGCGATGCCGGAAATGATCGGCTGTTCCATGGATTCCTCTTCATCAATAGTAATGAGGGTGCCCGGACCCTCCTTGAAGCTGTGCAATACGCGCAGCGGAACGTTGTACTTGCCGGCGAACTCCACCGCGCGAATCTGCAACACCTTGGAACCAAGGCTGGCCATTTCCAGCATTTCTTCAAAGGTGATCTTGTCCAGGCGCTGGGCCACTGGCACCACGCGTGGATCAGTGGTGTAGACGCCATCCACATCGGTATAGATCTGGCATTCGTCAGCCTTGAGCGCTGCCGCCAGGGCCACACCGGTGGTGTCCGAACCGCCACGACCGAGCGTGGTGATGTTGCCGTGTTCATCCACGCCCTGGAAACCCGCTACAACTACCACGCGCCCTGCTTTCAGATCAGTACGAATTTTCTGATCATCAATTTGCAGGATCCGCGCCTTGGTATGTGCGCTGTCTGTAAGGATGCGCACCTGGCTACCAGTGTAGGACACCGCTGGCACGCCACGCTTGTTCAGCGCCATGGCCAACAGCGCAATGGTCACCTGCTCGCCCGTGGAGACGATCACATCCAGCTCACGCGGCAGCGGCTGTTGATCACCACTGATGGCCTTGGCCAGATCGATCAGGCGATTGGTCTCGCCACTCATGGCCGACAGCACCACTACCAGGTCATCACCGGCATCGCGGAACTTCTTAACCTTGTCGGCGACCTGCTCGATTCTTTCGACAGAACCGACCGAGGTGCCTCCAAATTTCTGTACGATCAAAGCCATTTCCAAGCCGCCTCAGCCCGTAAAGGGGCGCCTAATATCAATCCACCCGCACTGAACAAGCCCGTGACTAGACCACGGGCCGGTTAACAGTGCCTTAAATACCTGCCTCGACAAATGGCACGGTCAAGGCCAGCGCCGCGTCCAGGGCTGCGGCATCGACACCACCGCCTTGCGCCATGTCCGGACGACCACCGCCCTTGCCGCCTACTGTCGCAGCGGCCTGTTTCATCAAATCACCGGCTTTGAGTTGGCCAGTCAGGTCCTTGGTTACACCAGCAACCAGAACGACCTTATCCTCATGGACACTGCCGAGCAGGATCACTGCGCGGCCGAGCTTGTTCTTCAATTGATCGACCAAGGCCAACAGCGCCTTGCCATCCTGGCCGTCCAGGCGCGCCGCCAGGACTTTTACGTCCTTGACGTCCACCGCCGCGGCCGACAGGTCATCGCCTGCAGCGCTGGCCGCCTTGGCCTGCAACTGCTCCAGCTGTTTCTCCAGCGCACGGTTGCGCTCCAGCACGGCGGACAGTTTGTCGATCAGGTTGTCGCGGCTGCCCTTGACCAGGCCGGCCGCTTCCTTGAGTTGTTCTTCGGCTGCATTGAGGTAAGCCAGGGCCGCAGCACCGGTTACCGCTTCGATACGACGCACACCCGAGGCCACACCGCCTTCGCTGATGATCTTCAGCAGGCCGATATCGCCGGTGCGGTTGGCGTGGATGCCACCACACAGCTCTACCGAGAAACTGCCGCCCATGCTCAGTACGCGGACTTCGTCGCCGTACTTCTCGCCAAACAGCGCCATGGCGCCTTTGTTCCTGGCGGTCTCGATATCGGTTTCTTCGGTTTCAACCGGGGTGTTCTTGCGAATCTCGGCGTTGACGATGTCTTCCAGAGCCTTGATCTGCTCAGGCTTGATCGCTTCAAAGTGGCTGAAGTCAAAACGCAGACGCTGGCTGTCCACCAACGAGCCTTTTTGCTGCACGTGCTCGCCCAGTACCTGGCGCAGTGCGGCATGCAGCAAGTGAGTCGCCGAGTGGTTCAACGCCGTGGCATGCCTTACGTCAGCGTCGACCTGGGTGTCTACCGGCGCACCCACGGTCAAGTTGCCCAGCACCAGCACACCGTGATGCAGGAAAGCCCCGCCGGTCTTGGTGGTGTCGCGCACATCAAAACGACCGGATGTCGAGCTCAGGAAACCGCAATCGCCAATCTGGCCACCCGACTCGGCATAGAACGGCGTCTGGTCCAGCACCACAACCGCCTCTTCACCTTCGCTCAACACGTCGACCGACTTGCCGTCTTTATAGATGGCGATGATCTTGGCCGAGCCCGCAGTGGCCTTGTAGCCGGTGAACTCGGTCGGTACGTCGACCTTGACCAGGGTGTTGTAGTCCAGGCCAAAGGAGCTGGCCGAACGTGCACGCACGCGCTGGGCTTCCATCTCACGCTCGAAACCGGCTTCGTCGACGGTCAACTCACGCTCGCGGGCGATGTCGGCGGTCAGGTCCATCGGGAAACCATAGGTGTCGTACAGCTTGAACACCACATCACCCGGCACCACGGTGCCTTTGAGCTCAGCCAGGTCCTGTTCCAGAATCTTCAGGCCGTGCTCCAGGGTCTTGGAGAATTGCTCTTCTTCAGCCTTGAGCACACGCTCGATGTTGCTTTGCTGTTGCTTGAGTTCCGGGAAGGCATCGCCCATCTCGGCAACCAGTGCGGCCACGATCTTGTAGAAGAAGCTGCCGGTAGCGCCCAGCTTGTTACCGTGGCGGCACGCGCGACGGATGATGCGACGCAGCACGTAGCCACGGCCTTCGTTGGACGGCAGCACGCCGTCGGCGATCAGGAAACCGCAGGAACGGATGTGGTCCGACACGACCTTGAGCGAAGACTGGCCTTCATTGGCACAGCCAATGGCCGCCGCCGAAGCGCTCAGCAGGTTGGTGAACAGGTCGATTTCGTAGTTGGAGTGAACGTGCTGCATCACCGCACTGATCCGCTCCAGGCCCATGCCGGTGTCCACCGACGGTGCCGGCAGCGGATGCAACACACCATCGGCGGTGCGGTTGAACTGCATGAACACGTTGTTCCAGATCTCGATGTAACGGTCGCCGTCTTCTTCTGGCGAGCCTGGCGGGCCACCCCAGATATCGTCGCCGTGATCGTAGAAAATCTCGGTGCACGGGCCGCAAGGGCCGGTATCGCCCATGGTCCAGAAGTTATCGGAGGCGTAAGGCGCACCTTTGTTGTCGCCGATACGGATCATGCGTTCGGCAGGTACACCGATTTGCTGGGTCCAGATGTCATACGCTTCATCGTCCGTCGCGTACACGGTGACCCAGAGTTTTTCCTTGGGCAGCTTCAGCACGCCGGTGAGGAAGGTCCAGGCGAACGTGATCGCGTCTTTCTTGAAATAGTCGCCGAAGCTGAAGTTACCCAGCATCTCGAAAAAGGTGTGGTGACGGGCGGTGTAGCCGACGTTTTCCAGGTCGCTGTTCTTGCCGCCGGCGCGTACGCACTTCTGGCTGCTGGTGGCGCGGGTGTAGGCGCGCTTTTCCTGGCCCAGGAAGCAGTCCTTGAACTGGTTCATCCCCGCGTTAGTGAACAGCAGGGTTGGGTCATTGCCTGGGATCAAGGAGCTGGAGGCTACACGGGTGTGACCTTGCTCTTCGAAGAAGCGAAGGAAGGCTTCACGGATTTCTGCGCTTTTCATTAGGTTCTTCCACGGAGGCTGCGGCCAAAGGCCAGTGCGCAACATCATCAGACGGAGCGACGGCAAAGGGCCGCATTATATCGGCCCTTTGCCGGTGGTACAGCGTGTTTATGTGATAGAAACAGTCAATTAGACGGCCTGCACTGTCATTTCTGCGAAAACGCGACGAATGTCTGCAGCACTTGCTCGATCTGCGCCCGGCTCACATCCAGATGGGTGACCATGCGCAAGCGCGGCGCGGCGCTCAACTTGACCCCACGCTCGGCCGCAAAGGCCTTCAGCGCCTGCGCCTGATCGCCTACCTGCACATACACCATATTGGTCTGCACCGGCTCGACGCTGTAGCCGGCCTTGCGTAACTCATCACCCAGCCATTGGGCGTTGGCATGGT
>NZ_WKCD01000347.1:0-5073 GCF_021606625.1 Pseudomonas sp. PA-4-8C | reverse complement strand
CCGCCAGTGATTTGGGGGGCCGCCGCCACGCGCCATCCATGGCGCGGGGCGGCTAAACCGGCATCCCTGCCGGTTTACCCCCCAAATCCCTGTCGAATTCCGGCCAGCGTGGTTTGATGGGGCGCTTAAGATCAAGATCACAAGCAGATCAAGATCAAGAGCGGCTCGCTTCGCATCGTGGTTACCGTTGGCTACAGCCGGCCTGCCACTGCATTTGGCGTGTTAATTGCTTCAATGGCTGACAATCGGCCGCTCGTTACAACTTCTCGCGCGCCTATTGCATCGTTGTCGAGGTCAGCGTCATGAACCCGAACACTCAGTATTCGACCCTTGCCGTCCCTGCAACACGTCGGTTTGATTATTGGAAAGAGGTGGTCTGTCGCCATTGCCTGGCAGCCGATAGCAAACCCTTGTCCCAGAGCCGCTTTGATGGCTCGCTCACCCTTAATACAGTCGGCGCGCTGGACATCTGTACGCTGTCTTCGCCGCTGCATTACTGGGAGCGTTCCGAACAGCACCTGCGCAGCGGCCCGGCTGAAGATTTATGGTTGGGTTTCGCTCGAAAGGGCCATGGGCAAATCGAGCAAGGCTCAAGAAAAGCCAACCTGGCCACGGGCAATTTGTTTCTTTATGACGCAACCCAGGCGTTTCGCTTTAGCCTGGGTGGTACCGAAAACCACTTGATCCGTATTCCCAGAGCGTTGCTCACCGAGCGCCTGCCGCGTATTGCCGAGTACACCGCGATGGTCCTCGACGACCGGCGCCCAGGTGTCGTGCCCTTGCGCGAAATGCTGCACCAGGCCGCGAGCACGCCTGCGTCGCTGCAGGATGAGCGCATCTCCAATCGTTACTCAAGTGCTGTGCTTGATCTGCTTGTGATCAGCCTGGAATTGCAGGACCTGAAAACCAGCCATCAGGAAATGGACCTCTACGGCCGCATCATGCAGTACATCCAACGCCACCTGACCGAGCCGGACCTGTCGATTGAAGCCATCGCCAAAGCCCACAACGTGTCCACCCGCACCGTTACGCGGGCCTTCGCCCGCTACCAAAAAACCCCCGTTGCAGAGATCTGGAAAGAGCGCCTGAATGCCAGCCGAGAAGCGATCGAGCGGGGCCAGGTGCGCTCGGTGTCTGAGGCGGCGCTGGACTTCGGATTTTCTGACTTTTCTCATTTCAGCCATGCGTTTCGCAAGGCGTTTGGCGTGGCACCGAATACGCTTTTGCGCCGCGATTGAAATTGGCGGGGTAGTGCAACTGCGCTTCCATGGCGTCATGAAGGAGTCTGACGACCTCGATCACGTCGTCGTTTGCCCCACGATAGAACACGATATGGCGTGGGTTTTTGACCGTTCCTTGGTTTGTTTGGCCTGCTGGCGTGAATAGACGAGGTGATCGCTGCGAAGGCCCGGTGCGCAGTGCCCCAATTTTGGCGGTGTCTTCGGCGACGCGCTGCTCCACTAAACGTAAACCTTCTGCATCCACCCGTAATAAAGCAACCTGCAGATTGATTTGAAGATTGATATGCCTGACTGTGCGTGGGAGAAGGCGCGATGTGTGCTTGAAATCGATCGGCATGTTCAATGCCTATCCATATTTGCGTTTAGAGGCATCCAGAGAGGTTTCAATGCCCTACGAGTTAGAAAATCGCTTGGTGATCGGCGTCGCTTCCAGCGCTGTGTTTGATTTGCTGGCATCGGACGCAGTGTTTCAGAGACAGGGGGAGGAGGAATACCGCAAGTTTCAGCAAAAAAATCTTCACGTCCCGCTTCCTAAGGGGATAGCGTTCCCCTTCATCAAGCGCTTGCTGTCAGTGAATGACCTGAGCGTCGATCCTACGGATCCGCTCGTTGAGGTCATACTGCTTTCGCGCAACGATCCTGATACTGGGCTGCGCGTGCTGAAGACTATCGAGCACTACGGCCTTGGGATGACACGGGCGATTTTCATGCAGGGAAAATCCCCTTATGAATACATACCTGCTCTGAACATCGCTTTATTTTTGTCGGGTGACAAAAAAGACGTGGAAGCGGCTATCAAGGCCGGGTACCCGGCTGGCCAGGTGCTCGATTCAAAATTCGAAGACGACGAAACGGATAAAACCCTACGCATCGCGTTCGACTTTGACGGCGTCCTTGCCGGTGATGAGTCCGAAACAATCATGCAGGCCTCTGGATTGTCTGAGTTCCATGCGCATGAAGTGAAGAACGTTATGCAGCCCCATAACCCGGGCCCGCTGAAGGAGTTCATGGTGCGGATATCCAAAATCCAGTCGGTCGAGGAGCAACATAAAAAGCTCAATCCTGACTACGAAAACCGCATACGAGTCTCAATCGTCACAGCCCGCAATGCGCCGTCTCATGAGCGTGCAATGAATACACTCAAAAGTTGGGGTGTCATGGCTAACGACGCATTCTTTCTGGGTGGCATCGAGAAAGGCAGGATTTTAGGTGTATTGAAACCGCACATCTTCTTTGATGATCAATCTGGGCACCTACAATCGACTAGCGCAGTTGCGCCATCTGTGCACATTCCTTTCGGCATTACCAACCATGGTGCGACAGTGGTTGTGCTGGATTCTGAAGCGGATCAAGTCCGGCAGGAGGTGTAACACGCAGGCTTGAGCGCGCAGTGTCACAGGCGTTCGTATCGGTTCTGTGCTGCGAAGAATCCTCGCCACTCACATTATCAGTCGGAACGATATAAGCGATAAGCGCGGAGCCAGCTTTCACCGCTGACTGAAGACCAAATGAAACGTTATCAGCAAATCTGGCTGACGGGTTTTCTCAAGCTGCAGACTCGGCGGCTGGCTGTCCGGGAAGTGTTCGACGCGGTCAATGCCACGGGCGAAACGAAGAACGTGCGGCTGTCCTATTGCTTCACGTCAGACCGCGTATGCTCAGGATAAGGGCATCACGGCGCGTGACAGCACTGCCGAGTGAAGCGCCGCTCAGGCGGCGCTCGCGATAGCGTGCTGGCCAGGGATGGCGCCAATCAGCTCACGGGTGTAATCGCTGGTCGGGCGGTTGAAGATGCGCTCCACCGAACCCTGTTCGACCACCCGGCCATTGCGCAACACCAGCACCTCATGGGCGAAGTTGGCGACCACCGACAAGTCGTGGGACACCAGCACGTAGGCGATGCCCATGTCCCGTTGCAGCTCTTGCAGCAGTTCAAGGATGTGCGCCTGCACGGACACGTCGAGGGCACTGACCGGTTCATCCAGTAGCAATAGATCCGGTTTCAGCGCCAGGGCGCGGGCGATGGCGACCCGTTGGCACTGGCCGCCGGAAAGCTCGCGCGGCAGGCGATCGAGGAAACTCACCGGCAAATGCACGCGACTGATCAGCTCGCGCGCGGCCTGTTCCAGGGCAGGGCCCTTGAGCAAGCCGAACGACACCAGCGGTTCGACGATGCTGTCGAACACTGTGAAGCGTGGGTCCAGCGCCGCAAACGGGTTTTGTTGCACCAGTTGCAGGCGCTGGCGCAGCGGGCGGAAGTCGCGCCAGCTGAGGTCGGTGACGTCCTGTTGCTCGAACCACACCCGCCCGCGGCTGGGTTTTTCCAGGCCGAGGGCGATGCGCAGCGCGGTGCTTTTGCCTGAGCCGGACTCGCCGACAATCGCCAGGGTCTGCCCGGGGTAGACCTGCAGGCTGAGGTCCTCCAGCGCGACAAAGGTCGCGTCTTCGCCCTTGACCTTGGGCAGCGCGAACGTCTTGCCAACGTTTTGCAGCTGCAGGATCGGCGGCTGCGTCGGAGCCGGCCGGGCCAGCGGCTGGCGGCGCGTGGCGAACGCTGGCGCCGCGGCGATCAAGGCGCGGGTGTAGTCATGCTGCGGCGCGCCGAGAATCTGCCGTGGTGCCCCTTGCTCCACCACTTGTCCCTGTTGCATCACTAGGACGCGGTCGGCGCGATCCAGCGCCACGCCAAGGTCATGGGTGATGATCAGCAAGGAAATTCCGCGCTCACTGACCAGCCGTTTCAGGTGGTCGAGGATCTTGCGCTGCACGGTGACGTCGAGGGCACTGGTCGGTTCGTCGGCGATGATCAAGCGTGGGTTGCCGGCCAGGGCGATGGCGATCAGCACACGCTGGCGCATGCCCCCGGAGAGTTCATGCGGGTACTGGCGCGCGCGCAGTACCGGCTTGGCGATACCGACCTGTTGCAGTAGCTCGACGATATCCGCATCGACGCCGGGGTAGCGCTTGCCCTTGGCCAGGATCAGCGCTTCGGCAACCTGCTGGCCAACGCGCAGGGTCGGGTTGAGGCTGACCATCGGGTCCTGGGGCACCAGGCCGATGGCGCGCCCGCGCAGGCCGCGTCTCTGGCGTTCGCTGGCGTGGGTGAGGTCGTTGCCGTCCACCCACAGCTCGCCGGCGCTGATGGTTGCGCTGCCCGGCAACAGGCCGAGAATCGCGTTGGCCAGGGTGGATTTACCCGAGCCGGACTCGCCGACAATCGCCAGCGTCTCGCCTTGGGCGATGGTCATTGACAGCTGGTTTACCGCCAGGTTGCCGTGCCGGTAGCTGACACTCAGCTGGCGAACATCAACTAAAGCATTCATCGCTGAACCTCCTCGAACGTGCGGGCAATGTGGTTGAGGCTGAACACCACCGCGACCAGGAACAGGCCGGGCAGCAACGACACCCAGGGGGCGGTGATCAGAAAGTGCCGACCGTTGGCGATCAACGTGCCCCATTCGGCGGCCGGAGGCGCGGCGCCAAAACCGAGAAAACTCAGGCCGGCGGTGGCGAGGATGGCTGCGCCGAAATCCAGGGTCGCCAGTACCGCCACGGGGCCCCATGCGTTGGGCAGGATGTGCCGCAGCAAGGTGCGGCCCCAGCTGGCGCCGCCCAGGCGTGCGGCTTCCACGTACGGCAGGGTCTTGACGCGCAGCACTTCGGCGCGGGTGGTGCGGGCGAACCCGGGGATAATCCCGACGCCCACGGCGATAGCCACCGGCACCGTGCCGAAGCCGATGGCGGTGACAATCGCCAGGGCCAGCAGCAAGCCGGGCAAGGCGAGCAACACGTCGACAAACCGCATGATTACCGCGTCGATACGCCCACCGGC
>NZ_WKCD01000346.1:0-5079 GCF_021606625.1 Pseudomonas sp. PA-4-8C | reverse complement strand
CTCTTGCACACCCACCGCCGCGTCACGCACGTGCGGTTGTTCGTGCAGGCGCGCTTCGATTTCACCCAGCTCGATGCGGTAGCCGCGAATCTTCACCTGGTGGTCGATACGCCCGACATACTCCAACACGCCATCGCTGCGGCGCCGTGCCAGGTCGCCGGTACGGTAGAGCCGCTCGCCAGGCGCGCCGAAGGGGTTGGGCACAAACACCTGGGCGGTGCGCAGCGGATCGCTGACATAGCCGCGACCGACGCCGATGCCAGCGACGCACAACTCGCCGACCGCGCCTTGAGGCACCAACTCCAAGGCACCATCGAGCAGGTACAAGCGGTTGTTGTCGGTCGGCGTACCAATTGGCAGGTAAGTACCACGGGTCGAGGCCAGGTCGACGCGGAAGAACGCCACATCATCCGAACATTCCGCCGGGCCATACGCGTTAACCAGACCGATCTGCGGATAGCGCAGCAACCACTGGTGCGCCAACTCCGGCGGCATGGCCTCCCCGGTCGGCAACATCCAGCGCAGGCCGTCGAGGCTGATACGCTCCTGGGCCAGCATGCCCTGAATCAGCGACGGCACACTCTCCAGCACGGTGATGCCCTGTGCTTGAACATGCGCCAGCAACCCTTGCGGATCATGGGCAATGGTGTTCGGCACAATATCTACCCGCGCACCAAACAGCGGTGCGGCGAGGAACTGCCAGACGGAAATATCAAAACTTTGCGAAGCGGTCTGGGCGATCACATCGGCGTCAGTCAGGTCCAGGTACGGCACCTTGCTCAGTTGATTGTTGAGCATGCCGCGCTGTTCGACCATCACGCCCTTGGGCAAGCCGGTGGAACCCGAGGTATAGATCACGTAGGCAAGGTTGTCCGGGGCGCTGTAGATACCCGGGTTTTCGCCACGGGCAGGGATTTCCTCCCACACCAGCAACTGGCAATCGACCCCTTCGAGCAACTCGATGGCCTGTTCGCGACACGCCTCGGTGCATACCAGCAAGGGTGTGCGGCTCAGGTCGATGATGCGGCTCAGGCGCGAGCCCGGCAGGCCCGGATCCAGCGGCAGGTAACCGGCGCCGGCCTTGAAGCTGCCGATGATCATGCCCAGCAGGTCCAACCCACGTTCAGCCAGCAACGCCACCGGTTGATCCTGCCCCACACCCGCCGCAATCAGCGCGTGGCCCAGGCCATTGCTGCGGCGATTCAGCTCGTCATAGCTCCATTGCTGATCGAGGCAGCTGGCGGCGATACGTTGCGGATGCTGTGCGACCTGCGCCTCGAACAACTCGATATAGCTGCGTTCCAGCGGGTAGGCATGTGCGCTCTGGTTACAGCCTTCCACGAGAAACTCACGCTCCTGCTCGCCCATCAGCGCCAGCTCGGCCATGTCGCCATGGAAGCCCTGCACCAGCGCCAGCAACAGGCGTTTGAACTCAGCGAGCATGCCTTGCACGGTGCTTTCGTCGAAATAACGCTGGTCGTAGGACAGGTGCAAACCGAGGTCATCCCCCGGATAGCACACGGCAGTCAGCGGGAAGTTGGTGTGGGTACGCCCGGAATCCGAGGTGGCGTTCAGGCTTTGCGCACGGTCCAGCACCGAGACTTCCACCGGTGCGTTCTCGAACACAAACAGGCTGTCGAACAGCGGCTGGCCCTTGGGCAATTCGCTGTGTTCCTGGATCGTCACCAGCGGCAGGTACTCGTACTCGCGCAACTGCATATTACTGTCGAGCAAAGCGCTCAACCACTGGCGCACGCTGCAAGGCTGATCATCCTCGGGCAGTTTCACCCGCAGCGCGATACTGTTGATAAACAGCCCGACGGTGCGTTGCATCTCGGGCATTTCCACCGGGCGCCCGGCCACGGTGACACCGAACAGCACGTCGCGATCGCCACTCAAACGCCGCAGCACCAGGGCCCACGCCGCCTGGGCGAAGGTGTTGACGGTAAGCTGATGCGCCTGGGCCAGTTCGCGCAGTTGCGCACCGTCGCGGGCATCCAGGCGGGTGTAGCAGTCGCCCACCACCATGCCGCCACTGCCACCGGCGTGTTCGCGCAGGAACGGGCGGTCACTCGGGATCGGCGTGGCGCGCTCGAAGCCTTGCAAGTTTTGCTGCCACCACTGGCGCGCCTCGTTGAGGTCCTGGCGTTGCAGCCAGGCAATGTAGTCGCGATAGCGCGGCGGCGTTGCCAGTTGCGCATCGCGGCCTTCGCCCAGGGCTGTGTAGATATCGAAGAAGTCATTCATCAGCAGCGAACGGCACCAGGCATCGATCAGGATGTGGTGGTTGCTCATCATGAACCAGTAGCGCGCCTCGCCCACGCGAATCAGGCGCAAGTGGAAAGGCGCCTGGTTGAGCAAGTCAAAACCGGCTTCGCGCTCGGCCTTGAGCAAGGCTTGCAGACGCGGCTCCTGCTCATCCTGCGGGTCGGCGCTCCAGTCCAGGTACTCAATCGGCGTGCTGCCGGGCTTGTGGATCACTTGCAGCATGTCTTCGCCGACGTTCCAGCAGAACGAGGCACGCAAGGCTTCGTGGCGGGCGATCACCGCTTGCCAGGCCTGGGCAAAACGCTCCGGGTCCAAGGCGCTGTTGATGCGGTAGCGGTCCTGCATGTAATACAGGCCGGTGCCCGGCTCCAGCAGGGTGTGCAGCAGCAGGCCCTCTTGCATCGGGGTCAGCGGGTAGACGTCTTCGATGGCGCTGGCGGGTACCGGCAAGGCGTCCAGTTGCACCTGGGTCAGGTGTGCCAGGGGGAAGTCGGACGGCGTGAGGCCGCCGGCATCATCCTGCAGGCAATGGGCGATAAGGCTGTGCAATTCGGCCAGGTAAGCCTCGGCCAGATCGCGAATCACCTGTTGATCATGACGCTCACGGCTGAACGTCCAACGCAGCACCAGCTCGCCGCCGTAGACCTGGCTGTCGATGCTCAGTTCATTGGGCAACGGCGCATCCGGGTCATGGGCCAGACCGGCGGTTTCCTCCAGCGGATGGAACAACGCGTCAGCGCCGAAACTCTGGTCGAACTGGCCCAGGTAGTTGAAGGTGATCTGCGCGCTCGGCAAGGCGGCCATGCTCTGTTTGCACAGGTCATCGGCCAGGTAACGCAGCACGCCATAACCCAAGCCTTTATGGGGCACACCACGCAGTTGCTCCTTGATCGCCTTGATCGAGTCGCCCTGCTCGGCCTGCGGCGTCAGGCGCAACGGATAGGCACTGGTGAACCAGCCCACGCTGCGGGTCAGGTCGATGTCATCGAACAAGGTTTCGCGGCCATGGCCTTCCAGCTGGATCAGTGCCGAGGCCTGCCCGCTCCAGCGGCACAGTACGCGGGCCAGGGCGGTCAGCAACAGGTCGTTGACCTGGGTGCGATAGGCACTCGGCGCCTGTTGCAGCAACTGCCGGGTGCGCTTGGCATCCAGGCGCACGCTGACCGTTTCGGCATCGCTATTGCGCCGTGCGCCTTGGGGACGCTGCACCGGCAAGGCCACGGCCGGGCCAGCCAATTGCGCTTGCCACAGGCTCAACTCTTCGCGCAAGGACTCACTGTGGGCATAGGCTTGCAAGCGCGCAGCCCAATCGCGCAGTGCGCTGGTCTTGGCCGGCAGGCTGACGGACTGGCCTTCACTGAGTTGGCGATAAACGTTTTGCAGGTCTTCCAGCAGGACGCGCCACGACACGCCGTCCACCACCAGGTGATGGATGGCGATCAGCAAGCGCTGCTGGCCTTGCGGCCCGTCCACCAGCAAGGCGCGCAACAGCGGCCCCTGTGCCAGGTCGAGGCTGCGCTGGGTGTCGGTGAACAACGCCGTGCACGCCTGCATGTCGCGCACCTGCGCCTGCAGCAGCACGCCACCTTCCGGCACGCCCAAGTGCTCGGCATGCCATTGCGCGCCATGCGGGGTAAAGCTCAAGCGCAGCGCGTCGTGGTGTTCCAGCACGGCCAGCAGCGCTTGCTCCAGGCGATGGGCATCGAGCAGTTGCAGTGGCTTGAGCACCAACGCCTGGTTCCAGTGCTGGCGAGCCGGGATGTCGGTGTCGAAGAACCAGTGCTGGATCGGCGTGAGGCCCGAAGGACCGGTCAGCAGCCCTTGCTCGGCGATGACGCGCTCCGAGCGGGTCGCCACGGCCGCCAGGCTTTGTACAGTCTGGTGCTGGAACAGGTCACGGGGACTGAAATGAATCCCGGCCTGGCGCGCACGGCTCACCACCTGGATCGACAGGATCGAGTCGCCGCCCAGTTCAAAGAAATTATCGTCGAGGCCGACTTGCTCCACGTTCAGCACCGCGCACCAGATGGCGGCCAGGCTGTGTTCCAGCTCACTGCGAGGGGCCACGTAGGCTTGGCGATTGGCCTCTGGGTCCGGCTCCGGCAAGGCGCGGCGGTCGAGCTTGCCGTTGGCGGTGAGTGGCATGCTTTGAAGTACGATCAGATGCGCGGGCACCATGTAGTCCGGCAGTTGCGCCTTGAGGTGCGCCTTCAACGCGTCGCGCAAGGCGGCGTGCTCGGCATCGCTGACCAGGTACGCCACCAGCTGTTTGCCGCTCGGCGCATCCAGGGCCAGCACCACTGCTTCGCGCACAGCTTCATGTTCGAGCAAGCGTGTTTCGATTTCGCCCAGTTCGATGCGGAAACCGCGAATCTTCACCTGATGGTCGATGCGCCCCAGGTACTCCACCAGGCCATCGGCGCGTTGGCGCACCAGGTCGCCGGTACGATATAAACGCCCGCCCTCGATGGCAAACGGATCCGCGACAAAGCGCTCCGCCGTCATCCCCGGACGCTGGTGATAACCCTGAGCCAGGCCGGCGCCACCGATGTACAGCTCACCGCTGGCGCCTTGGGGCACCAGCGCCAAGTCGGCGTCGAGAATGTAGGCCACGCGCTCGCCGACGATGCTGCCGATCGGCACACTGCCGGCCCCCTCCTCCAACTGCTCGGGCGCCAGGCTGGCCAGGGGCATCACCACGGTTTCGGTGGGGCCGTAGGCGTTGAAGAATAGCTGGGGCATGAATGCCGCACGGATGCGGTGCAAGTGTTCGCCGGTCAAGGCTTCGCCACCGGTGATGCACATGCGCAC
>NZ_WKCD01000345.1:0-5100 GCF_021606625.1 Pseudomonas sp. PA-4-8C | reverse complement strand
GTGGAACACCCACAGCCTTGGCCAACGTTGCCGTCGGCTCCTTGAGCGCCACCAGCACCGACGCGGTCAATGGCAGCCAACTGTTCGCCACCAATACCAACGTCGATAACCTGGGCAACCAGCTCAGCGGTCTGGCGACCAACGCCGGCACCCAGAACGCAAACATCGCCAACGCATTGGGCGGCGGCGCCGCGTTGAACCCAACCACCGGAGTCTGGACAGGCCCGAGTTTCACGACCTCGACCATCGATAACACTGGCGCTATGACCGGCACCGCCGTCAGCAACAACGTCGGCGACGCCTTGACCGGTCTCAATAACAGCCTGGCGAATACGGCAGCGGCAGCCGTCAAGTATGACAATGCCGGCGACAAGACTCGTGTGACCTTCAACCCGAACGGTACCTCCACTACCCTGAGCAACGTGGCCGGGGGGACGCTGAGCGCCACCAGCACCGAAGCAGTCAATGGCAGCCAGTTGTTTGCAACCAACACAAACGTTACAGGCCTCGTGACTCAGTTGAGCAACATCGTCAACAGTGGCTCTGGCATCAAATACTTCCACGCCAACTCGCTCAAAGCTGACTCCGTCGCGAGCGGTAGCGACGCCATGGCACTGGGGCCTAACGCGCAGGCCAGCGCTACATCCGCGCTGGCTTTAGGCAATGAAGCCACAGCATCAGGGGCCAGTTCCGTGGCCATCGGCGATGGTGCAAGCGCCACGGGCGCAGGCAACGTCGCTATCGGCAAGGCCGCGAGCGATGACCAGCGTGGCACCGAGACTTATATCGGCCAGTACTCAGGAGCCCACAACACGACTGCAGGTGTGGTATCGGTGGGCAACGCCGCCACTGGCGAGGCCCGCGTCATCAGCAACGTTGCCGATGGCAAGGCGCCGACCGACGCGATCAACCTACGCCAACTCGACGGGGCGGTAACCGAATCCAAACACTACACGGACACATCCCTGAACAAGATGAAGGACACGCTTGGCGACGTGAATGGCGCAGTAAAAGACGTCAGCAATCAGGTCGCCAATGTCGAGGCACAGGTAAGCAGCGTACAAAAAGGCACCAGCGGCGCATTCCAGGTTAACAACACGCGTAACGCGCAACCGCCCAAAGCCAGCGGAACCAATGCGGTGGCGGGAGGCATGGGCGCACAGGCCTCGGGCAATAACAGCATCGCGGTCGGCAGTAATGCCACTGCCAGCGCGGACAATGCAACCGCGACCGGTAACGGCGCTCAAGCTTCGGCGAAAAACAGCGTTGCACTGGGTGCCAATTCAGTCGCAGATCGCGAGAACAGCGTAGCGGTAGGCGATTACGGCAGTGAACGCCAAATCACCCATGTCGCCGCGGGTAGCCAGGGCTCGGATGCTGTCAACGTCGACCAACTAAGCCGTCATGTGGCGAACGCGACTGGGAATGCCAACGCCTATACGGATCAGCGTATCGGCGATATCAAGCGCGATCTGAAACAGCAGGACAGCACCCTCAGTGCCGGTATCGCTGGCGCCATGGCAATGGCCAGCCTGCCACGCTCCTCGACTTCCGGAGGCAACATGACGTCGCTGGCGGTGGGTAACTATCGGGGGCAATCAGCATTGGCGGTGGGTGTTTCCCATGTGTCCGAAAACGGCAGATGGTCTACCAATCTGATGGGTACCACCAACAGTCAGAACGATACCGGTGTGGCCGTTGGTGTCGGTTATCAGTGGTGATAACCGACACCAACGTTGAATGACAAGGCCCGGTGCAAGCCGGGCTTTTCCTATCGCCTCAAGTTAACGGCAAACACACACCGCACTTTGAATACAGGATCATTCTGATGAAACATCAATTACTTTTAAGCCTTGGATTGGTACTCGCCATGGGGCTGGGCGGCTGCGAGGAACAGCGTGCGCCCCTGGCCAATCCGCCCAAGTGGCTCGACCTGCCCGCACTGCCTATCGTGCAGAACGCTGTATTTACTCTTTACGAGACACTGGCCCCGCACAAAAACCCTTTGGTCATGGACCACCTGTGTGCCCTCGCCAAGGGTGAGCTCACGCAGGAACACATCAACACATTTATTCAGCAACAAGGCGGTAGTGCCCAGCAGATACCAGCCCAGGGCCATCCACTGTCGCTGCTGGTCAATGGTGATCGCCAGGCCCAGGTCCAGGCGTGCGCAGCGTACCTGGCAATCACGGTTCTATCACCCCTGAACTTAAACAGTATCGCAGTAGACTCATCTGCATCGGCGTTACCCGATAAACCTAAAACAACAGAAGCTACGCCAGCGCACATCGACCAGGCGAAACTGTTGGCCCTTCTTCCCGCCAAATTGGCCATCGCACATACCAATGCCGACTTCTTCACACTGATCGCCGCCGAGTTGCAACGCCGTCCGGGCCTGACGCCGGAACAGTTTCATCAGTTATCCATGGCGATGTTTGCGCACTTTGCACCCAATTATTTGCAGCGCATCAAAGAGCACACTCCCGCTCAAGGCACGCAGTACAGGGTACTGAAACTGGATGCCGACCAGTTCATGTTTATCAGCAGCAATCGGACGTTGTTTGCCTATGATTTTTCGGGTTTGAAACTGCAGCAAAATGGCGTGAACTGGTTTGGCGATGGCAAGCTATTAGGCAAGTCTTACTTTCTGAAGACTGCTTACCTTCCCGACAGCACCGCACAGTTGAACGGCATACCAAGCCCCCCCGAATCAATACCCGCTCGCCACGAAAGCTCCGTAAATCGATAAGCACGTTCACCTTTAACGACCGAAGCCTGTCGCAGGCCTGAAGCAATAACTGCTTCACCCCAAACACAACCAGCCCGCTTGGCGTCGGCGTTAATTGGGTGACACTATTATGACGGTGGACCCGGAAAATCGACCTGGAGAGAGAGAACCTCGCACTTTCAACGTGGAGGTAATATCAAGCGAATAGTTCATATTATTGGCAACCAACAGATTGCCAGAAGTGACGCCCTCCCGGGGCGTCGAGGCGCGCCGGGAAGTTGCAAGCACAGTAGTTGGCCTGGCGAACTGAGCGAATTCAGTAACAATACGAACTTGAGCGCGCGCCTACGTTTTGCGCACAAACAAAAAAAGACGCCTAAGCGTCTATTTCGTAAATCACAGGCAAAAAAAAGCCACTCGTTAGAGTGGCTTTTTCATTAATGCTTGGAGCGGGAAACGAGACTCGAACTCGCGACCCCGACCTTGGCAAGGTCGTGCTCTACCAACTGAGCTATTCCCGCTTGGTGATGCGCATTCTATAGAATCCTCAGCACCCGTCAACCCCTTGATTCAAAAAAGTTTTATTTCTTTTCAACGGTGGTTCGCAGATGAGGCCAGGCAGCACGTAGATATTGCAGCATGGACCACAGCGTCAGACCGGCGGCGATGAGCAGCAAGGCGTAGCCAGTGAGCACCCAGAACGAGAAGTCCGACGGGTTGGCCAGCAGGATGACCAGTGCGAGCATCTGCGCGGCGGTTTTCCATTTGCCCATGTTGGAGACGGCGACGTGGGCGCGGGCGCCGATTTCGGCCATCCATTCGCGCAGGGCCGAGACGACGATTTCGCGGCCGATGATCACGGCGGCTGGCAGGGTCAGCCACAGGTTGCCGTGTTCCTGTACCAGCAGGACCAGGGCAACGGCCACCATGAGTTTGTCGGCCACAGGGTCGAGGAACGCGCCGAAGGGCGTGCTCTGTTCCAGGCGGCGTGCCAGGTAGCCGTCGAGCCAGTCGGTGGCGGCTGCGAAGGCGAATACCGAACTGGAGGCGATGTAGCTCCATTCATACGGCAAATAGAACAACAGAATGAAAATCGGGATAAGCAGGACACGTAGAACGGTAATCAGATTAGGGATATTCATCGGCACAACTGGCTACGAGGTGAGAAGGCATTCTATTCGCTGTGCAGGTTTGCATAAATCAGCTCAGCGAGCTTTTTACTGATACCGGGTGCTTTGGCTATCTCGTCAATGCTGGCACGGGACAGCTCCTGCAAGCCACCAAAATGTTTAAGCAAGTCGCGACGGCGCGTCGGGCCGACCCCCGCAACCCCTTCCAGGGTTGAGGTTCGCCGGGTTTTGCCACGGCGGGCGCGGTGGCCGGTAATGGCGAAACGGTGCGCTTCGTCGCGGATTTGTTGAATCAGGTGCAGTGCGGGTGAGTCGCCCTTCAAAGTGAACTCATGGGCGGCATCATTCAAGTACAACGTTTCAAAACCGGCCTTGCGCGTGGTGCCCTTGGCGACGCCGAGCAGGATCAGGTCGGGCACCGCCAGTTCGTTGAGCACGTCACGGGCCATGGACAACTGGCCCTTGCCGCCGTCTACCAGCAGGATATCGGGCAACTTGCCCTCCCCGTCCTTCAACTTGCTGAAACGCCGCGTGAGCGCCTGGTGCATGGCGGCGTAGTCATCGCCTGCGGTAACGCCTTCGATGTTGTAGCGCCGGTAGTCGGCCTTGATCGGCCCTTCCGGCCCGAATACCACGCAGGAGGCCACCGTGGCCTCACCGCTGGAATGGCTGATGTCGTAGCACTCCAGGCGCTGGGGCGGCTCGTCCAGGTTGAGCACCTCGGCCAGGGCGTCGAAGCGGGCAGCGACGTGCTGTCGGTTCGCCAGGCGCGCACCCAGGGCCTGTTCGGCGTTGGTCACGGCCAGTTGCTGCCAGCGTGCACGGGTGCCGCGTACGCGGTGGCTGATGTCCAGCTCGCGGCCGCGCAGCTCGTGGATCGCTTCGATCAAGGTGGGGAAGTCTTCATGCACCACGTTGACGATCAGTTCCGACGGCAGGTCGCGCTCTGGGCTGCTGACGTAATAGTGGCCAAGGAACGCAGCCATGACTTCTGCCACGTCTTCGTCGATACCGGTCTGCGGAAAGAAGTTCTTGCTGCCCAGCACCCGCCCACCCCGCACGCTGATCAAGTGCACACAGGCGCCGCCCGGGTTGACGAACGCGGCGATCACATCGACGTCACCGGTGCCGCCTTCCATGCTTTGCTGGTCCTGGACACGGCGCAGCAGGGAGATCTGGTCACGCAGTTCGGCGGCCTTTTCGAAATCCAGGGTACTGGCGGCCTGCTCCATGGCCCCGGAC
>NZ_WKCD01000344.1:0-5114 GCF_021606625.1 Pseudomonas sp. PA-4-8C | reverse complement strand
CCGTATTTCACTCTCGGCGGTCACGGCGGCAGGCAATGGTAATTTGATCCTCGCGGGGCAGGGTGGCGTGCGGGTTGCCACATCGGCCGGCGCAGAGCTCTCAAAATAATAAGAAGGCGGGGATTCAATGAGCAGTCATCACAACGATAAAGCGACCTTTCTTGAGCGTCTGATTTTCAACAATCGCCCGGCGGTGATCGTCATCTGCCTGCTGGTGAGCCTCTTCCTGTTCTGGCAGGCGACCTTGATTCGCCCGTCCACCAGCTTTGAAAAGATGATCCCCCTCAAGCACCCCTTCATCGAAAAAATGATGGAGCACCGCAACGATTTGGCCAACCTGGGCAACACCGTGCGTATTTCGGTGGAGGCCAAGGACGGAGATATCTTCACCCAGGACTACATGGAGACCCTGCGCCAGATCCACGACGAAGTGTTCTACATCTCCGGTGTGGACCGCTCGGGCCTCAAGTCGCTGTGGAGCCCCAGCGTACGCTGGACCGAAGTGACCGAAGAAGGGTTTGCCGGCGGGGAGGTCATCCCGCAGAGCTACAACGGTTCGCCCCAGAGCCTCGACCAGTTGCGCAATAACGTGCTCAAGTCCGGCCAGGTCGGGCGGCTGGTGGCCAATGACTTCAAGTCGAGCATCGTTGATATCCCGCTGTTGGAGTCCTACCCGGACCCGCAAGACCAGGGCAAGTTGCTGGCCCTGGACTACCGCAAGTTCTCCCATGAACTCGAAGACAAGATCCGCGACAAGTTCGAAACCCAGAACCCCAACGTCAAGATTCATATTGTCGGCTTTGCCAAAAAGGTCGGCGACCTGATCGACGGCCTGGTGATGGTGGTGCTGTTCTTCGGCGTTGCGTTTGTCATCACCCTGATTCTGCTGCTGTGGTTCACCAACTGCCTGCGCAGCACTATTGCGGTATTGAGCACGACATTGGTGGCGGTGGTCTGGCAACTCGGGTTGATGCACTTCTTCGGTTTCGGGCTGGACCCGTATTCAATGCTGGTGCCGTTCCTGATCTTCGCCATCGGCATTTCCCATGGCGTGCAGAAGATCAACGGCATTGCCCTGCAATCCAGCGAGGCAGACAACGCCCTGACCGCCGCACGGCGCACCTTCCGGCAACTGTTCCTGCCGGGGATGATCGCCATTCTGGCCGACGCGGTGGGCTTTATTACGCTGCTGATCATCGACATTGGCGTCATCCGCGAACTGGCTATCGGCGCGTCCATCGGTGTGGCAGTGATCGTGTTCACCAACCTGATCCTGCTGCCGGTCGCGATTTCCTATGTAGGCATCAGCAAGCGCGCCATCGCCAAGAGCAAGAAAGACGCGAACCGCGAACATAGCTTCTGGCGCCTGCTGTCCAAATTCGCAAGCCCGAAAGTCGCGCCGGTTTCTGTGTTCCTGGCCTTGATCGCCTTTGGTGGCGGCCTCTGGTACAGCCAGAACCTGAAGATCGGCGACCTGGACCAAGGCGCACCGGAACTGCGCCCGGATTCGCGTTACAACAAAGACAACAATTTCATCATCAGCAATTACTCCACCAGCTCCGACGTGTTGGTGGTGATGGTCAAGACCAAGGCCGAAGGCTGCTCGCGCTATGAAGCCATGGCGCCCATCGACCAGTTGATGTGGAAGATGCAGAACACCGAGGGCGTGCAGTCGGCGATCTCGTTGGTGACCGTGTCCAAGCAAATGATCAAGGGCATGAACGAGGGCAACCTGAAATGGGAAACCCTGTCGCGCAACCCGGATGTGCTGAACAACTCCATCGCCCGTGCCGATGGCTTGTACAACAACAATTGCTCCCTGGCGCCAGTGCTGGTGTTCCTCAACGACCACAAGGCCGAAACCCTCGACCGCGCTGTGCATGCGGTGCAGGACTTTGCCAAGGAAAACAACAAGGAGGGCCTGGAGTTCATCCTCGCCGCTGGTAATGCCGGGATCGAAGCGGCCACCAACGAGGTGATCAAGGAATCGGAACTGATCATCTTGATCCTGGTGTACCTGTGTGTGGCGACCATGTGCATGATCACCTTCCGCTCCTGGGCGGCGACCCTGTGCATCGTGCTGCCGCTGGTGCTGACCTCGGTACTGGGTAACGCGCTGATGGCGTTCATGGGCATTGGCGTCAAGGTTGCGACCTTGCCGGTGGTGGCCCTGGGCGTGGGGATTGGCGTGGACTACGGCATCTACATCTACAGCCGCCTGGAAAGCTTCCTGCGCGCCGGCCTGCCGTTGCAAGAGGCGTATTACCAGACGTTGAAATCCACCGGTAAAGCCGTGCTGTTCACCGGCCTGTGCCTGGCCATCGGCGTGTGCACCTGGATCTTCTCGGCCATCAAGTTCCAGGCCGACATGGGCCTGATGCTGACCTTCATGCTGCTGTGGAACATGTTTGGCGCGCTGTGGCTGTTACCGGCCCTGGCACGGTTCCTGATCAAACCCGAGAAGTTGGCGGGGCAGAAGGGCAACTCATTGTTCGCGCATTAAAACCGGGTAAAAAAGCCGCACATCATGCTAATGCTGTTCAGTTAAGGCTTTTTGTAGGAGCGATATACGCTTAACTGAACGGCATTAGCCCACTGTGCGGCTTTTTGTTGACCTTCAAGCGCCGGGTTTCACAATTTCAAGAACAGTCTTTCATCCAGCGGCTTGGTGATACCGGCCTTGATGATGCGTTCCACGACCCCGTTGTTCCCGGCCTCGGCAATCAGGTCCTTCTGGGTCTTGGTGCGCTGGGCCGGTGTCTTCAGATGCGCCGCTGTGTAGTCATCACGCGCCCAGCCCTTTTGTGGATAGTGGAAGTGGGCGTACCACAGCGCGTCGATTTTGTTTTTCTTGCGAACCACGTATTCGGTGAAGACATCGCCAGTTTTAGTCGGGATGTCGCGTCGTACCAGGTTGATATCGACAAAACCGTGGCGCCAGAGGTAATCGACATTTTCCGCCGTCGGCGTCTGTACCAGATAGCCATCGGCGGTATGGCGGCGGGCCTTTTGCAGGATGTCCTCGGCCGTTGCTCGCCAGCGTGCCACCCATTCGGCGGTTTCCGGTTTGCTGCCATGGGCGACTTGCGCCTGTTGCGCTTTTTCGATGAGCAGGTTGGCCTGGGCTTCGAGCATGTCGTTCCAGTCGCGGGGGCTGACGGTGTCTCGTCGCACGGGGTCGTCGAGCTTCTTTTTCTGAAAAAGAATGCTCTGCTCTATCTTCGTCACGCCGTCGATCAAGCTTTGCGCTTCGCTTTTGTAGCTGGACCAGGATTTGGGTAATGAAACAGGGCGTGGCGCCGTAGGTTGGCCCTGGACGATCTTCACCCAGCCACGCTCCCCAGGGTGTTCGCTGTAGCTGGCGATCGGTTGCCCGCTCTGTGGGTCGACCACGTCGATAATGTTCACGGCTTGGCCGGGTACGGGAGGGCGCAGCGTGCCGATCAGGCTTTCTTTATGCTCGGTCTTGAATACACGCTTGTTCTGCGGTTTGGCCTGCCGGTCCTTGCGTGCAGGGGTGGGTGCAATCAGTTGTTGTTCTTCCTTGACGATCTGGACTAGCTCGGCTTCTGCATCGTCGATGAAGTGCTTGAGTGTCTCGGTAAACTGTTGATGGTAATCGCGGCGAAATTGTTCCGGATGCTCTTCCTGTAGCGTGACGCTGTCACTCAATACCTGTTTGTATTTGTCGATGATGGTGGTCAGCGTGGCTTTGCGCTCGCTCAGGCTGTAGCCCTCGTACTGGCGCAGGTCATTGAACGCCAGGTATTCGGCTTTCAGGTCGACGTTCAAGAACCGCCTCATCTGAAATTGCTCGGCGATGTCGGGGGACAGCGCAGTCCATTCGGTGGCCAGGCGTTTGAGCAGCACCAACTGGTTCATCTTGGCCATGAACACCCCTGTGGCGGGGGACCGGTTGTAGCGCGTCTTCAGGTACTCCTCGGCACGTTTACTGGCGAAGGGCGAATCGTTTTTCCATTGGTCGAACACCGATCTGATCGCCTCGCTGGACGTCAGCAACTTGTCGGTGGCGTGGTACGCCATTTCAAACACGCTGGTCAGTTCGTCGTAGGCCTCCCGAGAGCCTGAATGCGCAGTATTTTCCAGCTCTGCCATCGAGGCGCCACTGATGCCGTACTGGAGGGCGTCGGTGACCAGCTTGACGTAAAAGTCCTCTATCCCAATCAGCGTATGCAATGTGTATTGGTATTCCAAAGAGCGGTTCTCTTTGAACGTCGACAGGTCGTCGACCCCCCCTATTTTCTTTGGGGCTATGGTTTCAATCGTTTTTTCGCTGGCTGCCCTGAGTGCCTGGGTTAGCGGCTTGAGGTCTTGAAGTTGTTGATCCAGGCGGCTCTTGAGCATCAGTGTGGCCTGGCGATGTTGCGCGTACGCAGCAGCGAAGCGATTGGCGGACGTGTCATCGGTAACCAGATTGCGCAGGGTCTTGAGCTTTTTCCGGGCGTTCTGATATTCGATGAAGCTGTCCTTGATCGTTTCGATTGCCGTGTCATGTTTTGCTGAAACCTTCATGCGCTCCAACATACTGCGTTGGTAGCTCTTTTCTGCTTGCTCCTTGGCGCGCCGGCTTTTCCCGAGTGTTTCCTGCAGGCTTGCGCTCTTGGGCATTCCGCCCCTGAGTCTGGGCGCCACGTCAAAATGCCAGTTGCCCTGGGCATCGCGTGCTATCGGCGGCGCCGTACGAGCCTTGTTGTGTTCGTCGATTACGTAGGGACCGTCCAGGTCGGTTGCGACGCGAAACCAATGGTTGTCGATGCAGGCGTACCAGCGGTTATCCACTTGATACAGGCCCTTCCTGATGCCTTCGCCGATTGGAGTGTCGGGGGCTGTTGGAGCGGGCACTGTGAACGAGTCGATGTGTGCACGCAGCTCGGGGGTTAATCCGCGTGGGCTCGACAGCCTGATATCAATGGCCGTGCCGTCACCACCGAAGCCTTGGGTGACCGGTGCGCTCGGGTCTTGGTGGATGGCAGGCGCAGGGCGCATGGGGTCGTTGCTCTGGCGGGGGCGGGGTGCAGGGTCGCTGGCATCGGCTCCTGGCTTAAATGGCTCAAAGGTGCGCGCTGGCTTGGATTCGGCGACGGGTACATGGG
>NZ_WKCD01000343.1:0-5118 GCF_021606625.1 Pseudomonas sp. PA-4-8C | reverse complement strand
CGCCACGGGCGATCAAGGCATGGGCCAGGCGGTTGGCCTGGCGATCCAGTTCACCGTAAGTCAGGGTTTGCGCGTCGAATTTCACCGCCACCGCGTCCGGAGTTTCGCGGGCGCGATCGCCGACCAATTCGTGCACCAGGCGCTCGGCCGAAAAGCCAGACTCCGTGCGGTTCCACAGTTGCAGGATCTGTTGTTGTTCGGTCACATCCAGCAAGCTCAACTGGCTGAGCTGCTGTCGTGGGTTGGCGACCATACCCTGCAGCAGGTTCTGCCAGGGGCGCGCCATGCGTTGCACGGTGCTGGCTTCGAACAGGTCCTGGGCATAACCCAAAGTGGCCCATATACCTTCGGTGGACTCCTGAATATCCAGGTCCAGGTCGAAATGTGCGGTCTTGCTGTCCCAGTCCAGGCCTTCTACCCGCAGCCCTGGCAATTGGTGCTGAACCTGAGCCTGGCCGACGTCAGTCTGATGGTTGAACATGACCTGGAACAGCGGGTTGTGGCTCAGGCTACGCTCAGGTTGCAGGGCCTCCACCAGTTGTTCGAACGGCAAATCCTGGTGGGCCTGGGCTTGCAGGGCGCGTTGCCGAACGTGCTGCAGCAACTGCTCGACACTCATCTGCCCATGCACATCCGCCTTGAGCACCTGGGTGTTGACGAAGAAGCCAATCAAGCGCTCGGTCTCGCTGCGATTGCGGTTGGCAATCGGCACGCCGACGCGTATTTCTTCCTGGCCGCTGTAGCGGTGCAACAAGGTCTGGAACGATGCCAGCAACAACATGAACAGGGTCACGCCCTGCTGTTGGGCCAAAGCCTTGAGCCCCTGAGCGAGTTCCGGCGCCAGCTCGAACGCCAGGCGTGCGCCGCGGTGGCTCTGCACAGCCGGGCGCTGGTGATCGAACGGCAACTCCAGCACGCTCTGCTCACCGCCCAACAGTTCCTGCCAGTAGGCCAGTTGACGTTGCTTCTCACCGGCGTCCATCCAGCTGCGCTGCCATACGGCGTAGTCGGCATACTGGATCGGCAGCGCCGGCAACTGCACGTCCTGGCCTTGGCTATAACCGGCATACAGCTGCACCAGTTCTTCGACAGCCAATTGCATCGACCAGCCATCGGAGACGATGTGATGCTGCACCAATACCAACACATGCTCGTCGGCGGCCAGGCGCAGCAAAGTGACGCGCAGCAAAGGGCCTCGTTGCAGGTCGAACGGCTGGGCGATCAGCGCTTCTACATGGGCCTTGAGCTCGGTCTCTTCGATCTCCGCCTGGGTGATCGGCAAGGAAACTGACGGCTCAATCACTTGCACCGCGCCGTCGTGATCCTGGTGGATATGGGTGCGCAGGCTTTCATGGCGCGCCAGCAAGCTATCGAAACTGCGTTGCAACGCAGCCAGGTCCAACCGCCCTTTCAGGCGCAACGCGCTGGGAATGTGATACGCCGCGCTGTGGGGTTCCAGTTGCCAGAGAAACCACTGTCGCTCCTGGGCGTAAGACAATGGCAACGGCTGCACGCGCCCGGCCGGCAGCAGGGCCGGCGCCGTTGACAATGGGCTCTCCTGGGCTTGCAAGGCCGCGACAAACGCCTCCAGCCGCGGGTGTTCAAACACGGCTTTGAGCGGCACTTCCAGGCTCAGGGTCTGGCGGATGCGTGACACCACCTGCATCGCCAACAGGGAATGCCCTCCCAGTTCGAAGAAGTGCTGGTTCAAGCCCACACGTTCGGCTCCAAGAATAGCCGCCCAGATCGCCGCCACCTGTTGTTGCAACGGGGTGACCGGCGCCCGCCAATCCTGTTGTTCCACGCTGGCATCTGGCTTGGGCAGGGCCTGGCGATCCAGCTTGCCGTTGGGGTTGAGCGGCATGCGGTCGAGAAAGATCAGGTGCGCCGGCACCATGTAGTCGGGTAGGTGGTCGCGCAAGGTGGCCATCAACTGTTCGCCCACCTCGGCGCACTCGGTTTCAGACAGCGTCTGCGCAGGTACCAGGTAGGCCAGCAGTTGGTTGTCGGCAGCCAGCAACAGCGCTTCACGCACGCTATCCTGGGCCAGCAGCACAGTTTCAATCTCACCCAGTTCTATGCGAAAACCACGAACCTTGACCTGGTGATCGACCCGCCCGACATACTCCACCACGCCATCGGCTCGGTAGCGGGCCAGGTCGCCGGTGCGGTACAGGCGCTCGCCGGATGGGCTGAACGGGTCAGCGACAAAGCGCTCGGCGGTCAGGCCTGGCCGCTGCAAATACGCACGGGCCAAGCCATTGGCGCTGGCGATATAGAGTTCACCCACGGCGCCCAGCGGCAGCAGGTTCAGGTCGCGGTCCAGCACATAGAGGCCACGCCCTGGCAGCGCCCGGCCAATGGGGCTGGCACCGACGGCGCTGACAGCGCTCGGGTCAGTGCAGTCCAGCACGCTGGAAACCACCGTGGCCTCGGTAGGCCCGTAGGTGTTGAGCAAGCGCACATGGCCGAGCCCGGCGCGCTGCCACAACAGCGGGCCATCCAACGGCATGGCTTCGCCGCCGATATGGATCTGCCGCAAGGCACCATAGGTCCTTGGGCCTGCTGCCAGGCAATCTTGCAGGAACAGCTTCCAGTAGGCGGTGGGCAAGTCGGCCAAGGTAATGCCCTGGGCGATGATCTGTCGGTACAGCTCGGCACCGTCCCACAACTGCGGGCCACGCAGTACCACGGTGGCGCCGAGGGTCAGGGCTGGGTATAGCTGCTCGACGAAACCGTCGAAGTTCAAGGTGGCAAACTGCAACACTCGGTCCTGGGCAACCAGCTGCGAGTAATCCGCCGCGATGCCAGCGAACTCACTCAGTGCAGCATGGCTGATGGCAACCCCCTTGGGCTTGCCTGTGGAGCCGGAGGTGTAGATCACATACGCCAGGCTCTGGGCCTCGACATCAACCGGTAAATTATCGTCGGCACACAACGCCAACTGCGCCTGGACCCGGTCGATGTCCACCGCCAGCACCTGGGTCGGCAACGGCAGGCGCCCATGCAGGTGGGATTGGGTCAACACCAGGCCCACACCACTGTCCTCAAGCATATGCACCAGACGTTCGCGGGGGTACTCAGGGTCCAGCGGCACATAGGCCGCTCCCGTCTTGAGCACCGCAAGCAAGCTGACCACCATGGCAAAGGAGCGTTCCACGGCGATCCCCACCAGCGCTTTAGGGCCTACGCCCTGGGCCAGCAGGTAATGCGCCAGGCGGTTGGCCTGACGGTTCAGTTCCCCATAGCTGAGGGCCTGCTCATTCAGGGCCAGGGCCTGACGTTCCGGCTGCTGATCAGCCTGGGCTTCAAACAGCCGGTGCACAGCCTCAAAGGGGGTGACACCAGCCGGGGTGTTCCAGTCCTGAAGCATCCTGTGTTGCTCAGCGGCACCCACCATCGGCAGCTCGCAGAGGCGGCTGCGGGGTGCGCTCACCACCGCCTGCAGCAGGTTCTGCCAGTGTTGCGCCAAGCGCTCGATGGTGGCTGCATCGAACAGGTCGGTGGCGTAGGTCAGCGCAGCCCAAAGCCCGTCGGCGGATTCATGGGTGTCCAGGCTCAGGTCAAAATGGGTGGTCTGGCTGTCCCAATCCAGTTCCACCACACGCAGGCCCGGTAACTGCTGGCCTTCCCGGTCGCCCTGGGCATCGGTCTGGTGGTTGAACATCACCTGGAACAACGGGTTATGGCTCAAGCTGCGTTCAGGCTGCAATGCCACCACCAGTTGCTCGAATGGCAGGTCCTGATGAGCCTGGGCCTCCAGGGCGCGGCGTTTGGTTTGTTGCAGCAGCTCGGCAAAGCTCATCTGCCCGTCAAGGTCAGCCTTGAGTACCTGGGTGTTGACGAAGAAGCCGATGAGCCGCTCGGTTTCGACGCGGTTACGGTTGGCATTCGGCACGCCAATGCGGATATCCGACTGCCCGCTGTAGCGATACAACAAGGCTTGGAACGACGCCAGCAGCAGCATGAACGCGGTCACGCCCTCTTGCTGCGCCAGGCGCTTGAGCCCCGCCACCAGCGTCGGTTGCAGATGCGCCTGCAGGCTTGCACCGCGATGGCTTTGCTGCGCCGGCCGCGGGCGGTCCAGCGGCAATTCCAGCACCGGTTGCTCGCCGCCCAGCAGGGCCTGCCAATACGCGAGTTGGCGCGCCTGTTCCCCGGCTTCCATCCAGCCGCGTTGCCACAACGCGTAGTCGGCGTACTGGATCGGCAGTTCCGGGAGTTGCAGGTCATGGCCCTGGCTATGGGCGGCGTAGAGCTGCACCAGTTCCTCTACCATCACCTGCATCGACCAACCATCGGAGACAATGTGGTGCTGCACCATCACCAGCACATGTTCATCCTCGGCCAGTTGCAACAGCGTCACACGCAACAACGGCGCCTGGTGCAAATCGAACGGCCGCGCCACCTCCTCTTCCACCCGCGCCATCAACTGTGCTTCATCGACGTGCGCCTGCTGGATCTGCACCCGCGCCTGCGGCATCACTGCCTGCCACAGGCGTTCACCGTCCTCGACCAGTTGCGTGCGCAAGCTTTCATGCCGGGCCAGCAGGCTGTCGAAACTGCGTTGCAACGCGGCCAGGTCCAAGTGCCCGTGCAAACGCAGGGCGCCAGGGATGTGATAGGCGGTGCTGTCCTTGTCCAGTTGCCAGAGGAACCACTGGCGTTCCTGGGCGTAAGACAACGTCGGTGTGTCGTTGTCGTGGCGGGTGGGAGCAATCGGCAGTTGAGCGAAACTCATGCCCCGGCTTTGCAGGCGCTGGTAAAACTGCTGGCGCTGCTCCAGAGGCAAGCGAAGAAAGCGCGACACCAGGTCGATATTAGGGTTGGAAAGCATGGTTCAAATCGCCTCTAGTTCGCTCAAAAAGTCACGAAGGTCATCAAAATCTTCCACGCTGCCGGCGCGGAAAGTGGCTGCGGCCTGCACGTAGGCGCGCAGCGATTCGGTCTGGAACAGTTCCATCAACGGTACGTCCAGGCCGAGCTCGGCCTGCACCCGCGAGGTAATCTGGATCGCCAGCAAGGAGTGGCCACCGACGTCAAAGAAGTTGTCGTTCAGGCCCACTTGCGGCAGGTGCAGGATGTCGGCCCAGATCGTCGCGATCTGCTGCTCAAGCT
>NZ_WKCD01000342.1:0-5125 GCF_021606625.1 Pseudomonas sp. PA-4-8C | reverse complement strand
GGACACGGATGGGTTTTTCCCTTTTGGCGCCGAGTACTCCCTTGCCGAGGATCACCCGGACCTGTGCGAGCGGTTTTGTTACTGGCCCGCGCACGCTTCAAAAAGAACCGCTTTCGAATTCACCCGAAGTACTTTCGTGGCCGCAGTCGGCAGTTATGAGCGACAGATGAGCGAGTTGGCCCAGGGAGTGATGGATGGCATTTGCGAGGAGTTTGGCGTTCAAACCTTGGCCCCCTTTCGCTCTGCATCGTACATCCAGTTGTGTGTCTATGGTCCACAGGCCAAAGACAGTTCTCGTCAATATGCCCAGGATCCTCATGAAGACGGGCATATGCTTTCGTTTATCAAGCCTACCCGCGAAGGGCTGGTTTTGATGAAAGGACGATCATTGGAGCCGGTACGCCTTCTGGAGAACGAGGTCGCGGTGCTGGCGGGCTCCTTGCTGACAGAACTCTCTGATCATGCCGTGCCTGCCGCCTACCATGCTGTACTTGCACCTAGCAAACCGGTTGCCAGAAGTTCATTGATCTACTTTGCAAACCCCAATCCGGATCAGTTGCTAACGACCTTTTATCGTCAGAAACCCATTGATCTGGGCAGTACTGTGAATGCTCGTCATACCGGTTTCGGTAATCAACCGATTCAACTGCGCTAAATAGTCCTGGAGGGCTCGAACAGTCCATGTTTCCTCACTTCAATGCCCTTTACCTCGAAGGTTTGCTCTTGGGTATCGGACTGTTCGCCGCCCCTGGCCCGAAAGACACCTTGGTGATCCGCCAAGGTGTCGGTCGCGGGCCGATCTGGGGCGTTGTCGCTATTTGCGTATTGGCCGATATTTTCCTGATCGCTTTCGGGGTCACGGGTTTAGGTTCGTTGTTGGGAAGTCGGCCTGAGGTGATGGCACTATTGCTGTTGTCCGGCGCTGCCTATCTGCTTTGGTTTGGTGGCCAACGTCTGTTGGCTTGTATCCGGGATCAGTCCATGCCGGATGCTCAAGGCGGCAACTCGCAAAGAGGGCTGTTGCGCTCGGCGGTCATACTCGGCTTTGCCAACCCTTACGCCTGGCTCGATACCGTGGTGTTGATTGGTTCCATCGGTGCCACGAAACCTGCGGGCCAACAGGCGCTGTTCGCGACAGGCGCCATGACGGCATCACTCGTGTGGTTCGTGGTGTTGGCGCTGTGCTGTCAGCGATTGACGGTATTGTTTCGCAAGCCTGCGGTCTGGCGCTGGCTGGATGCAGGGGTGGCGGTGTTGATGGTTTACCTGGCCGTTATGCTGATCAACGATTCATTGCACATCTTTCAGATAGCCCTTTAGTACGGTCAGCGGGCAGGTCAACTCATCAAGACGAGCGATGTTTTGCACATCGGTGGATAGCCTTTGCAATTCACGCCCGAGAACGCTGTCCGCTCCACCCAATGCAATCAACGCCTGGGTGATGCACTCATCGAGCTTCAACTGGATCTCGGCCAGGTTTCCCTGGCGCACCAACAACCCAAACACCTCGCGATCATAGCCCTCCATCACGGGATCATCGCGCAGCAATGGGCTGCCGGGGTCAGTCTCATGCACCAGCTTCAACGCGAACAACGCAACCGCTTCAAGCGTCAACTCCATGGTCCCGCTCCCTCCACTGCCACGCCTGGCACTCTTTTGCAGGCGAAAAAAAAGACCTTGAATTTCAAGGTCTTTTTTTAAGATGGTGCCCCGAGGGAGACTCGTGTGCGCCATATAAAACGTGCCTTGTAGCCGGATTATACTTATAGGGATACAGGTAGGGATACAGGCTTGTGGATGCTAGGTGTCCTCTGACTCTGAACGTCATGCATTTTCTTGCTGAGGTACAACGGACATTTTTTTCTGAATTTCAGCACGTCCTGCCACTCCTTTGACCAAATTTATCGCAGTTAATAGAGCAACCCAGAAGACGGCGACAGAGCCAAGTACGATAGTCAATTTTTGGTCTTGGAAGTCTCCAAGCTTTTTGCTTCCTTCTAACACGGCATAGCAAAGCTCAACGCCCGAATAAGCCGCCGCGGCTGAGAGCATCAGCGAGAAAAGCTCTGCCAGCAGCGGAAGTGATCTCATCAGACACAAGCTATAAATCGTAAACAGCACGCCTGCAATCAGAGCGATGTAAATGAAGGTGTTTGGGCCAATCATTCAAAGACCCTCCGCCTTAAGGAACTTCTCGATCAGCTCCCTTTTTCTCTCTGCATTCGGGTTCTTTGCTCCTTCTGACTCCTTCAGCGCTCGGCTAATAAGGCGCATCTCCTCTCGTTGTCTTTCCCACAGACCTAGACCTGCAACGACGGCTCCTAACACGGTGGAGATGACACCGACTAATATTGTGTTTGTCCCTGGGAAAACAAAACTGACAGATAGTGCAAAACCGGCAATCGTGGCTATCGCCGTGCTTATCAGGGTGGATGTCTTAGCAAGCTTTCGTCGATCTTGGGAGTATTTGGATATAAAAATCAGTGTTTCCTCGTCCATTAGCTCAAGACGCCGTATCAATTCTTGCTCGGAAATATCGACCATTTCGGATTCTTTTATGAGGAGGCAAAGGCTCGGAGATCAACCGAGGATTGAGGGATTCTACAATGAGTTTGTCTATTTTCGCTTCGCTGGCGGCCTCAGTGCATACGAAATGCATCGCAAGCTCCGGGGACCCTGGCGCTCCTCCAAATGTACGGGGTCAGAAACCCGCGGGATCGAGTTAGTGGGAGGCGTGGGAAGTTACTGAAATTTCAATCGTTGAAATTGAAAGGATCTTGAAGAAATTAGGTCATCGTTACCGTCCTGGTAACGATGCCCTCAGATCGCCCAAACGGTAGGGCAAATGCAAAGGTGAACTGGAGTTCACCAGGTTCACCTGTTCACTAAGCTGGGAGGCTTCCCGCTAACACGATTCCGCGGGTTTCCTACCCCGTACAATCAAGAATGTTCCGGGGTCCCCACTATTGAACCAAAGCCAAGAGCTTGACCCACCTCGCTTCGTTGGAGGAACGATAGTAGTGGGGCTAGGGGGATGCCCTAATAAAATCGTGTTACGGGTGTTACGCGCGTTACGCTAATGCATAAATATATGATTTTAAACAATTATTAAGATGTAACGCTGCTGCGAATGGTTTGCCGATGTACGTGTTACATGGCGAATAGGCGTTACATAAATGAATGCTCTAGAGGAGCGATTTGAAATGATTAAGGCGGGGGGAATCGACCTGCGGGCTTTCGCTCACTAGGGCGGCTACCAGCCATAAACGGACTGCCGGCTCAAGGCGAGTCCGAGTGCAATCGGGATTCTCCTGACAACTCAGCCGATCTTTCGTCGCTTGAACCAGATATGCTCGGGTCTATAGTGGAAGGCGTAGCGTCCGTCACACTGCCCGTCATGCAGCGATTAACTACACCGCCATGACGGAGCAGGACATGTCAGCAAGGAGGTGGTGCGTGGTTCGGATTCGCAAGATTGAAATTCAGAATTTCAGGTCGATACGGTCACTCACCTGGCTTCCGTCGCCAGGCCTGAATTGCTTAATTGGTTCTGGCGATAGCGGCAAGAGCACCATCTTGGATGCTATTGACTTGTGCCTTGGTGCCCGCCGAAACATTACGTTGGGGGATACCGATTTCTTCGGCCTCGACGTGAGCCAACCCATTCAGATCACGCTGACCTTGGGTCAGCTACCAGACATGCTGAAGAACCTGGATGTCTATGGGCAGTACTTGCACGCGTTCGATAGCACAACCGGCCAACTACAAGCTGAACCAATGCAAGGGTTCGAAACCGTACTTTCTCTACGCCTGATAGTGGGCAGCGAGCTCGAACCAATCTGGACGTTGGTGTCCGAGCGCGCCCAAGCCTTAGGCCAAGAACGCAACATCGCGTGGAAAGATCGATTGTTGTTGGCGCCTGCACGACTGGGCACCTACGCTAACTCCAATCTGTCGTGGACCCGTGGATCCGTACTCAACCGACTCACGGAAGAACGCCCCAATCTAGGCGCCGAGCTTGCTAACGCCTCTCGTGAGGCGCGTGCCACTTTCGGCAATCAGGCAGGACCCCAACTGGCTGAAACGCTGCGAATCGTAACCGAGAAGGCAACCGCCTTAGGCGTTCCCGTCGGAACGCAGGCACAAGCCCTACTGGATGCCCACGCTGTCTCCATCAGCGACGGCGCCATTGCATTACACGATGAGTGGGGGGTGCCACTGCGTTCGTTAGGCACGGGCTCTTCGCGGTTATTGGTAGCTGGATTACAGCGAGCAGCTGCGCAGCGCGCCTCAATCGCTCTAGTGGACGAAGTCGAGTATGGGCTTGAGCCGCACAGGCTCGTCCGACTGCTCGACTCATTGGGTGCCAAGGAGGCTCCATCACCGCTGCAGGCCTTTCTGACAACTCACTCACCGGTGGCAGTCAGGGAGCTTCGAGGCGACCAAATTTTCGTAGTGCGAAAGGCACAAGACGGCACTCACCATGTGCTTGAAGTGGGTGTCGAAGACGATGTGCAGAGCACCATTAGAATGGATCCGGAAGCGTTTCTCGCTCGTAGCGTCATCGTTTGCGAAGGGGCCAGTGAAGTCGGGCTCATTAGAGGATTGGATCAGTACTGGACGGCGCGGAACTACCGCTCACTTCTTGCAGCAGGAACGGCCTACGTAAACGTGGGAGGAGGTGAGCCGGACCGATGCTTTGCTCGAGGCCTTGCTTTACTTAAGCTGGGTTACCGTGTCATGGTTCTTGTCGATGCTGACAAGCCCCCGACTTCTGAGGTCGTAGAAGCCTATCGCGCGGCCGGAGGGGAGTTTATTACGTGGCGGGAAGGGCGGGCCCTGGAAGATGAACTGTTCCTCAGCCTAACGGATGCTGCAGTAGACACCATGCTCCAGCGTGCTGTGGAGTTTCTCGATAGAGATCTAGTAGCCGCGCATATCAGTACGCAATCTCAGGGACGCAATTCCCTGGACGACATCCTGCGGCTACGCCAACAACAGCACCCCTACTCACCTGAAGTGCGTTTGCTGTTGGCCCTGACATCCCGGAACCGAAAGAACGGCTGGTACAAGTCGCTAACCAAATTCGAGATCCTTGCCCGGGAAATTGTCGGCCCCGACTACC
>NZ_WKCD01000341.1:0-5257 GCF_021606625.1 Pseudomonas sp. PA-4-8C | reverse complement strand
GCGCGGCGCAGTGCGAGCGCCGAATCGCCGGTATTGCTGCTCGGGGAAACCGGCACCGGCAAGGAGCTGCTCGCCCAGGCCATCCACGGCGCATCGCCCCGGGCGCACAAAGCCTTTGTGAGCATCAATAGCGCGGCGATTCCCCATGACCTGCTTGAAGCCGAATTCTTCGGCACCGCGCCCGGCGCCTTTACGGGTGCCGACCGCAAGGGTCGCCCCGGCAAATTCCAGATCGCCCAGGGCGGCACGCTGTTTCTCGATGAAATCGGCGACATGCCGCTGCCACTGCAAAGCAAATTGCTGCGGGTGTTGCAGGAAAAGGAATTCGAACCGGTGGGTTCCAACGAGATGCTGCACAGCGATGTGCGGGTGATTGCCGCGACGTCCATGGACCTGGAAGCGGCAATCAAGCGTGGTGAGTTTCGCGCCGATCTGTATTACCGCCTCAATGTACTGCCGATCCAGGTGCCACCGTTGCGTGAACGCCTGGAGGATATTCCGGCGTTGAGCGAGGCGATCCTTGAGGAGTTGCGCAGCCAGCACGAACTGGACCGCGATGCGCTGGCGCTGTTGGCCCAACATGCCTGGCCGGGCAATATCCGCGAGCTGCGCAATGTGCTGGAGCGGGCGGCGCTGTTGAGTGATGACGTGGTGTTGAATGCCGAGGAGATACGCACGGCCATTGGCACTTTTTTGCCGGTTGAACGCCGTGCGCTGGTGTCGATGGAGGGAGAGACATTCAGTGCGGCACGGGAACGGTTTGACCGGCAGGTTATCGCCGCCGCGCTCACGGCGTGTGAGGGGAATGTGGTGGAGGCAGCCAAGCGGCTAGGGCTGGGGCGGTCGACGCTATATAAAAAAATGCTGGCGCTTGGAATAACCTAGTCTCATAAAAGAGACAATATTCCCACTATCAAGACAACCCTGTGTGGGAGCTGGCTTGCCTGCGATAGCGTTGGTTCAGCCAGGGAATATGGCACTGTTACACCGCTATCGCAGGCAAGCCAGCTCCCACAAGGGATCTCCACTCGTCTCTCGATTGAGACTATCTTCTGGAAAACCGTCGTTAAAAGTAAATAAAGCCATATATATCAACAAGTTAAAAATTTGGCACACATCTCGCTATAGCTCCCTCCCACAGCCTCACCCCACAACAATAACAATTCGATGGAGACACACCATGAGTGTGATCATTGCCCTGGCTGCGCTCGCGCTGCTGATGCTGGCCGCCTACCGTGGCTATAGCGTTATCCTGTTTGCCCCCATCGCCGCCCTTGGCGCGGTGCTGCTCACCGACCCGTCCGCCGTCGCCCCTGCCTTTACCGGGGTGTTCATGGAAAAGATGGTCGGTTTTATCAAGCTGTATTTCCCGGTATTCCTGCTCGGTGCGGTGTTCGGCAAGCTCATTGAGCTGTCAGGCTTTTCGCGTTCGATTGTGGCCGCTGCGATCCGCTTGCTCGGCACCCGCCAGGCGATGCTGGTGATTGTGCTGGTGTGCGCCCTGCTCACCTATGGCGGCGTGTCGCTGTTCGTGGTGGTGTTTGCGGTGTACCCGTTCGCCGCCGAGATGTTCCGCCAGAGCAATATCCCCAAGCGCCTGATCCCGGCGACCATCGCCCTCGGCGCGTTTTCGTTCACCATGGACGCCCTGCCCGGCACCCCGCAGATCCAGAACATCATCCCCAGCACCTTCTTCAACACCACCGCCTGGGCGGCGCCGTGGCTGGGGCTGATCGGCACGATCTTCGTGTTTTGCGCCGGCATGCTCTACCTCGCACGCCAGCGCAACAAGGCCCAGCGTGCCGGTGAAGGCTATGGCACCGAGTTGCGCAATGAGCCCGAAACCGCCGACAACCTGAGCCTGCCCAACCCGTGGCTCGCGCTGTCGCCGCTGATCCTGGTGGGGGTGATGAACCTGTTGTTCACCCACTGGATCCCGCAGTGGTACGGCAAGACCCACAGCCTCAGCCTGCCGGGCATGAGCGCGCCGGTGACCACCGAAATCGCCAAGCTCACCGCGATCTGGGCGGTGCAGGCGGCGTTGCTGGTGGGGATTATCGTAGTACTGGTGTTCGGCTTCTCGGCAATTAAGAGCAAGCTGGCCGAAGGCAGTAAAAGCGCGGTAAGCGGTGCATTGCTTGCGGCGATGAACACCGCCTCGGAATATGGGTTTGGCGCCGTGATCGCCTCGCTGCCGGGCTTTCTGGTACTGGCGGACTGGCTCAAGGGCATCCCCAACCCGCTGGTCAACGAAGCGATCACCGTGACCTTGCTGGCCGGTATCACCGGCTCCGCTTCCGGCGGCATGAGCATCGCCCTGGCGGCGATGTCCGAGAGCTTTATTGCAGCCGCCCACGCGGCCAATATCCCCCTTGAGGTGCTCCACCGGGTCGCGGCCATGGCCAGCGGCGGCATGGACACCCTGCCCCACAACGGCGCGGTGATCACCCTGCTGGCCGTCACCGGGTTGACCCACCGCGAAGCCTACAAGGACATTTTTGGCATCACGATCATCAAGACCCTTGCGGTGTTCGTGGTGATCGGTACTTTCTACGCCACCGGCATTGTGTGAGGTTTTCATGACGACTTTGAATGGCAAGACCGCCCTGGTCACCGGCTCCACCAGCGGCATCGGCTTAGGCATTGCCCTGAGCCTGGCCAAGGACGGCGCCAACCTGATTCTCAACGGCTTTGGCGACGCCAGCGCGGTGATCGCCCAGGTGCAGGCGTTTGGCGGCAAGGTCGGGCATCACCCGGCCGACGTCAGCGACCCCGCGCAGATCGCCGACATGCTCGCTTACGCCGAGCGCGAGTTCGGTGGCGTGGACATCCTGGTCAACAATGCCGGCATCCAGCATGTGGCAGCGGTGGAAGACTTTCCGGTGGAACGCTGGGATTCGATTATCGCGATCAACCTGTCCTCGGTGTTCCACAGTACACGTTTGAGCCTGCCGGGCATGAAGGCCAAGGGCTGGGGGCGCATCGTCAATATCGCCTCGGTGCACGGCCAAGTCGGCTCAGTGGGCAAGGCGGCGTACGTGGCGGCCAAGCATGGGGTGATCGGCCTCACCAAGGTGGTGGGCCTGGAAACCGCCACCAGTAATGTGACCTGCAACGCCATCTGCCCGGGCTGGGTGCTGACGCCGCTGGTGCAGAAACAGATTGATGATCGCGTGGCTACTGGGGTAGACCCCCAGCAGGCGCAGCAGGATCTACTGGCAGAGAAACAGCCGTCGCTGGAGTTTGTGACGCCGTCGCAGTTGGGCGAGCTGGTGTTGTTTTTGTGCAGTGAAGCCGGTGCCCAGGTGCGCGGCGCGGCGTGGAACATCGATGGTGGTTGGCTGGCCCAGTAAACCCGTGATGATCGTTCCCACGCTCTGCGTGGGCACGCAGACCGGGGCGCTCCGCGCCCCAAAAGTGGACGCAGAGCGTCCAGTCAGGCATTCCCACGCGAAGCGTGGGAACGAGAAGAGGCAGCTTATGTCCGACATCCTCTGGCAACCGTCCCCCGGACGCATCCACGCCACGCGCATGGACCAGTTCCGCCGCTTCATCAACCAGCGCCACGGCGTTCAGCTCCACGACTACCCCGCCCTGCACCAATGGAGCATCGACCAGCGCCCGGACTTCTGGCAGGCGATTGTCGCGTTCTTTGACGTGCAGTTTCGCAGCCCGCCCAGCGTCACCCTGATCGAAGACGTGGAGATGCCCAGCGCCAATTGGTTCCCCGGCGCCACCCTGAACTTCGCCGAACACCTGTTACGCCGCCGTGACGATCATCCTGCGGTGGTGGCTGTCAGCGAAGACGGCCAACGTGAACAGTTGAGCTATGCGCAACTGGCGGAACACGTGGCCGGCCTGCAAAGAAGCCTGCGGGCGGCTGGGGTCGGCATAGGTGACCGAGTGGCCGCGTGCATGCCCAACACCTGGCAAACCCTGGTGGGCATGCTCGCGACCACCAGCCTCGGTGCGATCTGGTCGTGCTCCTCGCCAGATTTCGGCACCCAGGGCGTCATCGACCGCTTCGGCCAGATCGAGCCCAAGGTGCTGATCACCTGCGCAGGCTACCGCTATGCCGGCAAGCGCATCGACCAGAGCGCCAAGCTCAATGAGATCCTTGAACGCCTGCCCTCCCTGCAACAGTTGATCATCGTGCCTTACGCCAAGCCCGAGGCGCAGGCTGGGGACTACGCCACCCACGCCCACGTCGCACTGTGGGACGACTTCTACCAAGCCTGCGGCGAACCCGAATTTGTCGCGGTGCCGTTCGATCACCCGCTGTATATCCTTTATTCCAGCGGCACCACCGGCATCCCCAAGTGCATCATCCATGGCACTGGCGGCGTACTGCTCACGCACCTCAAGGAACACGGCCTGCATGCCGACCTGAATCGCGAGGACTGCCTGTTCTACTACACCACCTGCGGCTGGATGATGTGGAACTGGCTGGTGTCGGTGCTGGCGATCGGCGCCACCGCGGTGCTGTATGACGGCTCGCCGTTCCACCCCGGCCCCGAACGCTTGATCGACCTGATCGATGCGGAAAAAATCAGCGTGTTCGGCACCAGCCCAAAATTTCTCGCCACCCTGGAAAAATCCGGGTTGCAGCCGCGCTTGAGCCACGATCTGGGCAGCCTCAAGGGCCTGATTTCCACCGGCTCGCCGCTGTCGCCCCAGAGTTACGACTACGTGTACCGCGAGATCAAATCCGAGCTGTGCCTGTCGTCGATGTCGGGGGGCACCGACATTGTCTCCTGCTTTGTGATCGGCAACCCGGTGCTGCCCGTGCGGCGCGGTGAGATGCAGTGCAAGAGCCTGGCCATGGCCATCGAAGTGTGGGACGACCAGGGCCGGCCCCTGATCGGAGAGAAAGGCGAACTGGTGTGCACCCGGCATTTCCCGGCTATGCCCATCGGGTTGTGGAACGACCCGCAACAGCAAAAACTGCGCGCCTCGTATTTCAGCCAGTTCCCCGGCGTGTGGGCCCAGGGCGACTATGCCGAGCAACGCGCCAACGGCAGCCTGTTGATTCATGGGCGTTCCGACGCGGTGCTCAACCCCGGCGGCGTGCGCATTGGCACCGCCGAGATTTATCGCCAGGTAGAAAAAATCCCGCAGGTGCTGGAGAGCCTCGCCATTGGTCAACGTTGGCAGGACGACGTGCGCGTGGTGCTGTTTGTGCGCCTGGATTACGGAATTGAACTGGACGAGGCGCTGCAACAGCAGATCCGCCAGGTGATTCGCGCCAACACCACAC
>NZ_WKCD01000340.1:0-5266 GCF_021606625.1 Pseudomonas sp. PA-4-8C | reverse complement strand
GCTCAAGGATACGCTGGAAAAACTACCCAGCTGGCCCAACAGCCGGATCGATGAGCTATTACCCCTCGCGCCTCAACCTGAGTAAAGGTGGGGCGGCTGGACGCTTACTTTCCGGTGGTCCGCGATGCCTAGGCACTCGCGGACTAGCTGACTTTAATTTAAAGTACCGTGCCCTCTACCTCCCCAAAATTTTTGGGTTGACTGTTTTTCAGTGGCCCGTGGTTGCCGCCTCTCGGGCTTCAATGTGTACCCCAATGAAATCGAGGACGTGGTGGCCATGCACCCTGGGATTGCCGAAGTGGCGGCCATTGGGGTGGAAGATGCGGTGACTGGGGAGAAGGTCAAGATCATCGTCGTGCGCAAGGACCCGCACCTGACTCAGGAGCAGATTCTTGCGCACTGCCGGGAGTACCTGACGGGGTACAAGCTGCCTAAATATGTGGAGTTTCGCACCACGGAATTGCCCAAGACCACCGTCGGTAAAGTGCTACGCAGGGCGTTGCGTTGAGGCTGTTTAGCCTGTGAGCACCCTTACAGGTAACCGTCATCCTGGATGTTCAGTCCGATCACGTCTTCGTTGCTGATGGGGCGGGTACTCTTGATCAGAAAATCGGTCTTGCCATCGCCCGTCAGGTCAACGCCCAGGAAGTACCTGCCGGTGAACGGGTTGTGCACGATGATCGTGTCGCCGGGCTGGTTGCGGTACTGGTTGACATAGTTGAGTTTGACTTGGGCATTTTCGCTCATTTTTCTCAAATCAATCTTGTCTTTGCCCGTGGTGAAGTCCAAGAGGGTGTCCGCGTTGTTGCGTGGAGAATCGCAGGCAAAATGGTAGCTGAAGATATTAAAGCCTCCATTGCCGGTCAGATGGTCCGCGCCTGCACCACCGATCAGGATGTTATCGGCGCTATTTCCGCTGATACGGTCGTTACCCTTGCCACCTATGGCGTTTTCGATGACGGTTGTTTGCGTAATAAACACATTGTCGCGTAGCCCACCTACGCTGGAGCGAGTACCGGGTGTCAGATCAATCTGTTGGTCTTGATAGAAACCAGAGAAGTCCACGGTGTCGTTGCCTTTTCTGTCGTCCACGCTGAAATAAGGTTTGTCGCAGGCAGAGGTGAGGGTTGTACTGGGGCGTCCGGTATTTGCATTGAAACCATAGACCGTGTCGCGCGTGTCGGGTCGGGGGCATGATACTGGGGTGGGCCTGGGCTCTGGTTCTGGCTTGGGCTTGGGTTCACGCTTGGGCCTGGGCTTCGGTTCTGGTTCAGGCCTGGGTTTGGGGGCTGGCTCAGGTTCTGGCTCGGGCACAGGCTCGGGCGTTGAATCCGCGTGGGTCAGGATGTCGTCCGGCGCTATAGGTCCTTTGCTCAGAATCAGTAGTGCAGAGTCAGGTTTGCCGCTCACATTCAGAACCAGTTTGTGCATCTTGGCATTTTCATCGTAGCTGAGCGTCAGCTCGCCTTTGCGACCGGTGAGTACGCTAACCAGCTCCGGCTTTTCAATGCCGGCGTCGTTGAGCACCCTGGACAGGTCGATCTTGTCGACGCCGCTGGTAAAGTCTTCAAGTATGTCCGGATTCCCAGGGGTGGAGTCGCTGGCTTTGTTATAAACAAAGGTATCAGCACCACCGCCGCCTATCAGTGTGTCGCGACCGGCTCCGCCGGTTAGTCTGTTATTGACGTGATTGCCGATCAGTACGTCATGCCCTGAGCCACCGATGGCGTTCTCCATCACAACGCCCTTGGCGATGGACACGTTGCCCACGCGGCCGCCCACATCCGAGAGTGTCTCGGCGGCCAGGTTTATCTTTTGGTTCTGCTTGAAGCCGGAAAAGTCCAACGTGTCTTCGCCGCCGTTGTCCCAGACACAAAAGTTGGTCAGGTCGTCGGCGGAGGTCAACGTATAATGATCGCGCTCAGTGTTGGAGTTAAAGCCGTAGGTTGTATTATCTTTTCGGGTTTCATAATTGGGTTCGTATAAGCGATGAATGCCTGCGATGTCGTGCATTGCTGGAGTCAAGTTATAGTCCGAAATACGAAGCCTAGGATTGTCTGTGGGTAGCCACCATTTGTTACTGTAACTCATGGCAGTATGAGTATGGTTGTTTTCTGGGTAATCTCCGGTTGGATGGTCTAATCCCAAACTATGACCAAGCTCATGGATCATGGCAGAGTGCAGGGGCGAGTTCTTATCGCCGACGCCGATGCCAATGCTTGCAGTTCCTTGGTCATTTGGCATGACGGCATATCCACCAACGCCCGGATTGGCATGAAGTACAAAAAACGCATCAGCCTCCTTGGCGTTTTCGGTGAACTTGACTTTGACCACGTCTTCCCAAGCCTTGATGGCGCTCTTGAACGCTTTCTTTCTGGCCTGGCTGAACTCACCTGCGCCCTGGTCTAAAAATTTATATGAAACTGTTAGTTTGCCGTCGCCATTTTTATCTTTTAATTTCAAATTGTCGCGAGTAAGGTCTCGTGCAACCTTGTCCGATAACGAAGGTGCAAGTGGATCGGCTGTTGGGGCGTCGGCCGAGAGCGGGTAAGTTTGAGGTTTTACGTACGAGGGATGATAATTTGTAATGGCTGACATGAATATGTCTCGGATTGTTTGCGTTGGGTTGGGTTTTAAGAAGTGCTTGAATTCTTGTGGTGAAGTAAGGTGGCTTATTTATTTATATAAGGCCAGAAGGTATTTATTTCGATGTGTGATGGTAAGTAATAGGCGTATTTGAGGTGAGAGTTGTTTGTACGGTGCTGTATGAGGTTTTGTTTGTTTCAGGTGGGGGATGGCTGATTAAAGTTGGGAAAGTTTACTGGTTGAAGTGCGAATGCGTCGATTTGCTCCAGCCTTGAGGGAAGGCTGTCAAGCCTTCCTCGCGAGCGTCCTTATGAGTGGCAAGGACAGTGCATGCCCACACTGGAGGCGAGGGCGGCGTTTATCCGGCTGACCGGGACGGACCGGCTTGCGTTAAAGTTTGCCGACCCTGACCCAGCGTTCTTCCTGAGCCGCAACTCGAATCGCCGTCGCCAACCGCTCCACCTCCCACGCCGCCTCAAAGTCTGTGCCCTGCGCCCCTTGGCCGGCCAGCGCCATGATCAACTCGTGCACTTCCAACGTCTTCAATTCGTTGTAACCCAGCTGATGCCCCGCCGCCGGGCTGAACGCCGCATAACCGGGCAGGGCAGGGCCTGCCAGCAGACGCTGGAAACCGTCCTGGCCGATGCGGCACAGACGCAGTTCATTCAAGCGTTCCTGGTCAAACGCCAGGGTGCCTTGGGTGCCGCTGATCTCAAAGCTCAGATGGTTCTTGTAGCCGTGCTTGAGCCAACTGCTGCTCACCGTGCCACGGGCGCCGTTGGCGAAACGCAACAGGGCGTGCACTTGGTCATCCACGGCAATGGTTTTTGAGGTCGGGCTGCCGGCGGTGGCGGGGCGCTGGTTGTGCACGGTCTGGGTATCGGCACAGACATGAGTCACATCGCCCACCAGATAGCGGGCCATCGACAGCAAATGGCTGCCCAGATCAGCCAGGGCGCCGCCGGCGTGCTCCACTTCGCAGCGCCACGACCAAGGGGAGGCCGGGTCGGCCATGAAGTCTTCGCTGAACTCACCCTGGAAACTGATGATCTGGCCCAGCTCGCCTTTGGCAATCATCTGCTGCGCCAGCACGATCATCGGGTTGTGCTGGTAGTTGTAGCCGACCCGAGTCACCACCCCGGCGGTATGCGCGGCGCGGCGCATGGCATCGGCTTGTTCAAGGCTGACGGCCAGGGGCTTTTCGCAATACACAGCTTTACCCGCCGCAATCGCGGCCATGGCCATCGGGTAATGCAAATGGTTAGGGGTGGTGATGGCCACGACGTCGACCTTGGGATCGTTGATCAGCGCTTGCCAGTCGCCATGAGCCTGGGCAAACCCCCAGGCGCTGGCACAACGCTGAGCGCGTTCGGTGTCGGCATCGGCCAGGGCGGCCAGCTTGAGGTGTACCGGCAGTTCGAATACCGCCCGAGCGTTGTTGAACGCCAGCGCGTGGGCGCGGCCCATGAAGCCTGTGCCGATCAAGCCGATTCCGAGTTCACGCATCGTCGTGGTCCTTTGGATTATTGTTTTCAGGAACGCCATTAATGGAATAAAAATTCACTAAATTCAATAGATGGAATAAAAATTCATTCTCCCTGATCGTTCCCACGCTCCGCGTGGGAATGCCGCCCGGGGCGCTCTGCGCCCCGCTGTTTGCGCGGTGAGGACGCAGAGCGTCAGGGGTGCATTCCCACGCGGAGCATGGGAACGATCACGTGGGGCCATCATTTCAGCTGATGCAGCTATATTCAGCACATGGCCAAAAGCCGCCAGTTAACAAAAGATAACGTAGCGCCGATTGTCAGACGATTCCAAAGCCCGATAGGATGGCTCCTGCTTCCTCCAGGCGCTCTAGATTGCAGGTTTCAAGGCCCTGAAAGAGAAGACGACCTAACAATAATAAATGGGAGAAAGGTCTATGAGTGAGCCTGTCATGGGTTGGGTTGTTTGCCGCCCACGCGCCGCACGCAGGGTTGCGCTGCTGGCCACAGCGCTCTCGCTGCTTGCTGGCAGCGTATTGTCGACGCCGGTACTGGCCGCCAGCGATAGCCCCGCCGCCGCAGTCTTTGCGATTGAGTCCCCCAAGGCCGCCAAAGGCTTGATGATCGACGTGGTTCACGCAGGCAAGCGCCTGGTGGCCGTCGGTGATCGTGGGCATATCCTCTATTCCGATGATCAGGGCACCACTTGGGCCCAAGCCAAAGTGCCCACCCGGCAACTGCTCACGGCGGTATTTTTCGTCGATGACCAGCACGGCTGGGCCGTCGGCCATGATGCGCAGATTCTTGCCAGTACCGATGGCGGCGCCACGTGGACCCAGCAATATCAAGACCTCAAACGCGAAGCGCCATTGCTCGATGTGTGGTTCAACGACGCCAACCACGGCCTGGCCGTGGGGGCCTACGGTGCGTTGATCGAGACCACCGACGCCGGCAAAACCTGGAACGATGTCAGCGATCGCCTGGACAACGAAGACCAGTACCACCTCAACGCCATCGCCCAGGTCAAGGGCGCCGGCCTGTTTATCGTCGGTGAGCAAGGCAGCATGTTTCGCTCCAGCGATGACGGCCAGACCTGGGAAAAACTCGAAGGCCCCTACGAGGGTTCACTGTTTGGCGTGATCAGCACCGCACAGGCGCAGACCCTGCTGGCGTATGGTTTGCGCGGCAACCTCTAC
>NZ_WKCD01000034.1:0-35979 GCF_021606625.1 Pseudomonas sp. PA-4-8C | reverse complement strand
TCACAATGCTATATACAAAAAAAGGGACATCGTTATGTTCCCTCGGGTTGGAATATCAGATCGCCGTCGACTTCCAATATTCTTCCCCCCAAAAACCCACCAAACTCACCAAAAAAAGCGCCTCCCTTCTCCCCACCCATAGCCCCTCCGATAATTCCGCAAGCCAGTTCACCGTTGCCTTTCAGTGAAACACCCAATGCAATCCGGCATGCACTGCGAGCAATAGTTGCGCCACGCTTGCCCAAAACAGCAGCCCCAAATACTCCACCCAGCAACCTCCCCGTCTCCACATACTTCGCCCGCCGACACTGCACCTCCCTTCCCACCACACACGCCTCCTTGATTTCCAAACCCGCCACGCCTACATCCAACGCCAACCCAAGATATGTTCCTTGCTTTAACCATTTCGACATTTGCGTAATCGTTCGAACCCGCTGCGTGTACCCCGCAATCTCGCCTTGATGCAGATAGCTTTTGGTCGAGATCCCGAGCGCTCCCTTCAGCGGTTGATTGCCACGCAACCCCGAGCCAAATCGTGCAGCCCCTTGCAGTTACATATCCAAAACGCCAAACATCCTTTGACGCTGTCGTATAAACGACTCTTTGTCCAAACCACCGTCCTTCAATTGGCGATGCAGTTGCTCGATTTCCATCAAAGTCTGTGCAACCGCCTGCAGGTGCCGGCTCCAAGCCGACGTCGCACTGCCGATGCCTATCGAGCCATACCCCAGAATGCTCTGCGCCAGGTCATAGTTTTTGTTTCCAGCTCTATCGAGGGGCGCAACCTGGTCCAGTTGATGAGTAATCTCTTCAGCGTGGCGCATCAACCAGGCTTCTTCGATAGAACAATTGACGCTGGACGCCTCTGGAACAATCACCAACTCACCCGGCCTCACCAATCCATGGCTCAGGTGCCGATTCAGCACATCGAAATGATCTCGGCCTTGCAACAAGCCTCCGCGCCATAGACGTGATTTCAAAAACGGGTAAGGTGCAGCCTGTTGATTGATGTAGCCGTACGCCATGTCCTGGATTCCGATACCGAGAGAGATGGCATCGAAATATAAGCAAGCACCCACAGCCCGAACACAAGCAGGCGGGGCTCAAAAAGTACGTTTGGGAAGTTGCCTACACAGCAAAAGATGAACACCTACAGAAAGCGCCCCTAATACCCCGTCATCTCCAAATACCCCACCCCACCCTCAAACCGCACCGGCCCTTCCCAATATGGAATGCCCAGGTCCATCCACGCTTTGGGGTTGACGGCTTCGGTGGTGATATCCAGCTGTTTGCCGGGAATTTTCAGCGACCAACGTGTGGGAATGTTGCGCCCGTCGATGGCCGTGGTGGTCAGCGGTGTGAGTTGGATATCGCTGTTGTGCAAGGTCTCGGTGTGGCCTTGGGCGTCGATCCAAGTGCCGGTGAGGTAACCGTCGCTGTCTTTCTGCCGCACGCGAAACAGCATCAGTTGCGCGCCGCGGTCCAGGTGCAGGGAGAACCAGTCCCAGCCGGTCTGGCTGGCAGCCAGGGGTTGGCTGCTCCACTCGCGGTCGAGCCAGGCTGGGCCGCTGACCTGGTAGGTCTGGCCGTCGAGGCTGACGCTGCCGCTGGCGGTGAAAAACGGCTGGCTGTAGTAGTACGACGCCTGGCCCTGGTCGGATTTGCGGCTGTAGCCATGGTCGCCTTGCAGCACCAGCGGGCGGCTGGAGGTCAGGTGCAGGTCGTAGGCAAATTGTGCGCCACTGGCCTTGAGTTGCATGTCGGCCAGGGGGCTGGAAGCACCAGGGCGGGTGGCGAAGGTCCAGTCGTCGATCCAGGCGTTGAACGGCTCTGCCTGAGCCCCAGCCTGGCCGACGCCACCCCGGGCCAAGCGTTCGGCGGCGTAGTGGCGGGTGGCTGAGGTGACGGCGGCGTGGCCGAGCCACACGGTTGAATCGCGCCAGCCCGGTTCAACAGGGCCGGCCTTCAACGCATTGCGAAACAGCGTCCATTGCACGCCGAAGACATTGCCCTGGGCATCCTTGAGGTTGGCAGTGACGTACCACCATTCGATGCGAAAGCCGTCATGGGGCCCGTGGTCCTCGGGAAAGCTGAAGACTTTGCCGGGCACCACCTGGGCAAAGTCCGCCGCATCGCTGCCCAGCCCGGCGAAACTGTCCTCGGGTGCGGGCGCCTGGTCGCACCCGCTCAGCAGTAACCAGGCGATGCACGCCAATGCCTTAGTCTTCATGGGCGAACGTCCTCAACAAATCCGCCGGGCGGCTGCGGTACAGCTGCCAGAGGGGCCAGGCCGACGCAAGCAAGGTGGCGAGCATCGCCAGCCCCAGCAATTGCGCGAGCTGGCCGGGGAAGACTTGCAGCGGCAGGCGCCAGCCGAAGGCCTGCACGTTGATCACCGCATCCAGGCACCACGCCAGCAACAGCCCCAGCGGCAACGCCAGGATCAACGTGAGCACCGCCAGCAGCCAGGTCTGGCCGAGGTTGAGCAGCATCAATTGTCGGCGCGTCACGCCCAGCGCCCACAACGGCGCGAGTTGGCCCAGGCGGCTTTGGCTCTGGGTCAGCAGACTGATGAACAACGCCACACCAGCGACGCCAAGGGTCAGGCTGTTCAACGCCGCGGTGGCGGCGAAGGTGCGTTCGAAGACCTGGCTGGACCAGCCCTTGAGTTGCTGTTGATCGACGATGCGGCTGTCTTCCAGGGCGAACTCCCGCTGCACTTCACGAATCAGCGGCGGCACATCGGCAGGCGCCACGCGCAGGTTGAAGCGTGCCGGTGAGAGCGTCGGCCAATGCGCCAACAGGTGCTGGGCATTGACCAGCAGATGGCCCTTGGGGTTGCCGTAGTCGGCGTAGATGCCGACGATCTTCGGCGCCCAGGTACCCTGCGGTGTGGGGATGGAAACCGTGTCGCCCAGTTGCACCTTCAGGCGTCGCGCCAGTTGTTCGCTGAGCATCAGGCTGTCGTCTTGCAGCAGGCGGTCCCAGGGCGCATCCGCCGCTTCCAGCAACGGCCAGTGTTGACGAAAAGTGGGGTTGTCGACCACGCCGAACACCTCCGCGGGCCAGCCTTGCAGTTGCACCGACACCTGCCAGGCGGGCAATACGGCCTGCACCAGGGGCTGGCGGCTCAACCATGCATTGAGTTGCTCGGCCTGCTGCGGATTTTGCGGGTTGAGGTACAGCTCGGCGGTGAGGCGCTGCTCCAGCCAATGGGTGAAGGTCTGGCGAAAGCCCGAGGTCATGGAACCGGCGCCGATATTCGCCGCCAGGGCCAACAGCAACGCCATCAACGCCAGGCTCAAGGCCGGCAGTTGCTGGCGGCAATCGGCCAGGAACCACTGGCCCAGCACCGAGCGACCGCGCCCCAGCACCGCTTTCAATAAACCGTTGAGCAGCACCGGTAACGCCAACGCCGCGCCCAACAGCAAGGCCGCCATCAGCACAAAACCGGCGGCCAGGCTATCGCCCAGCCACAGTGCCAGCAATGCGATCAGCAAGGCGGCGGATGCCACCCAGCCCTGGCGCCGTAACCAGCGCCCATGGGCTTGATGCCAGGCCTGGGCGTTGGCCAGCGCCAGTAACGGCAAACGCGCCGCGCGCCACAGGCTGCTGGCCCCGGCGAGCAGTGCGCCCAGCAGGCTCACGCCCAAACCAGCGAGCCACCACCAGGGGCTCAAGTTCAATTGGCCGGCGACTTCGGCGCCGTACAGGCCGCGCAAACTGGCGGCGACATCCGGCAGCAACAGGCTGGCCAGCAGGTAGCCGCTGGCGATACCGAGCACACCGCTCAACACAGCCAAAGCGCCCAATTCGAGGCCCAGGCTCAGGATCAACAGGCGTGCGCTGACTCCACAGGCGCGCAAGGTTCGCAGCAGGCCACGGCGCTGTTCCAGGGCCAGGCCGATGGCCGCATGCACGATAAACAGCCCCACCACAAAGGATAAAAAACCCACTGCATCCAAGTTCAGGTGAAAGCTTTCAGTGAGACGTGACAGGTTGTTGTCCTCGCCCTGCTTGAGTTGCAACGCGGCGGGTGGCGTGGGGTGGCGCGCGGCGAAGGTGTTGTCCACCAGTAAGCGCGACAGGCGCCCAGGCATGTTGAGCAGGGGTTGGGCAAAACTGATATCGGTCAGCAGCAGGCCGGGCGCCATATCGGCCTGTACTTGCAACGGTGGCAGGCGCTGCCCGGTGGACGTCAGCGGCTGCTCGCCCGCCTGCAACCCCAGCGCCTCTAACGTTTGCGCAGCGACCCAGGTACGCCCTGGCGGCTCGAAAAACGCCAGCATCTGCGCCTGGCTCAAGCGTTGCCCTGCCACGCTGCCGCTGCCGGGCAACGACACCGGGTCGATGCCCATCAGTTGCAGACGCTGCTGGTCACGCCCCTGGAGCACCACTCGCCCCTGCACCACCGGGGATACCGGCCAGCCGGCGCGGCGCAGCTCGGCAAACAGTGCCTGGGGGAAACTGGCGGCGTCCGGCGCAACCAGGCTGGCTTGGGGTTCGCCACCGATCAATTGGCTGGCGCGTGCGTAGCTGTCCCGCGCCTGGCTGTTGAGGGCCTGCACGCCGGTCAGTAGCGCGGTGGCCAGCCACAAGCCGGTGAGCACGCTGAAAAATTGCACCGGATGGCGCCGCCAGTGGCTCAGCAATGCGCGTAGCGTCCAGTAAAACAGCGCCATTTCAGCGCGCGTCCATTGGCACGACACGGCCACGGTGCAGCACCACTTGCCGGTCAAGCCGTGCGGCCAGGCGCGGGCTGTGGGTGACCATCAACAGGCTGGTGGGGCTGTCACGCAGCAGGTCCAACAACAGTTGCAGCACTTCATCGCTGGTGGCTTCGTCGAGGTTGCCGGTGGGTTCGTCAGCCAGCAACAAACCCGGTCGCGAGGCCAACGCCCGCCCGACGGCAACCCGTTGCTGCTGGCCACCGGAGAGTTGCTCCGGGTAACGCCGTAGCAAGTCGCCCAGCCCCAGGCGCTCCACCAATTGCGCTTGCCAGTGGGGGTCGAAACGTCCGGCCAGCCGCGCCTGGAACGCCAGGTTGTCTTCCACGCGCAAGCTGCCGATCAGGTTGAACTGCTGGAAGACCAGGCCGATTTGCGTGCGGCGCCAATGGGCCAGTTGCCCTTCGTTGAGTTGGTCGAGGCGCTGCTCGCCGATGCGGATGCTGCCGCCGTCCACTCGGTCCAGCCCGGCCACCAGGTGCAGCAAGGTGCTTTTGCCGCTGCCCGATTCACCCATCAGCGCCAGGCTGCTGCGCTCGCCCAGGTGCAGGTCGACGCCGGCCAGGACGGCCAGCGGGCCTTGCGGGGTCGCGTAGTTTTTTACAACACCTTGCACCTGCAACATAAGAACGCTCATCTGAAGGACCCGCAATGAGAATAACGGCTGATGCTCCTGCCCACGCAAATTTTTCACATGGATTTCACCGCCCGACCATCCACCGCACTTTAAAGTGCCCGCCAACTCGTGGTAACCCGCAACTTTCTTAGTTAACCAAAGTGACACTCTTAACATGCAAGTGTTCAGCAAAAAGACAGCAGTGCTGTGACAGTCTCCTGCCTCACTAAGGGTAACTGCCCAGCCGTGCAGCCTTTTTATAAACACAATAAACAGTGCCGAGGATGAACCGCGTGGCAGACATGATCCTGGCCAACCCCCAACCCAAAAGGTCAAGGTTAAAACGCCTGAGAAAATACCGCCTGCACTTGCTTGGCATCAGCGTTACCGCCTTGCTGTTGGCGGGCTTTTTAATGTGGCCCAGCTCGCCCCTGGACCTGGGCGTAGGCAATCGCCTGCTGACCTCCGGGGTGCTCGCCAGCTGGCGAGAGGGTGAACTGGTGGTGCTGGTGCGCCATGAAGAGCGTTGCGACCGCTCGGCCAACCCCTGCTTCGGCCCCGCTGATGGCCTGACCATCAACGGCACTGAACGCGCCGTCGAACTGGGCAAAGCCTTTGATTCACTGGGCATGGCCCTGACCGACGTGCTCAGCAGCCCCACCACGCGAACCGCCCAGACGTCACTGTTCATGTTCGGCAAGACCGAGCTGTCCCCCGGCCCGCTGGCCATCTGCGGCGACGCCATGGGCGATGAGATCCTCGGCCACAAACAGCCGGGACGCAACCTGATGCTGATCACCCACAGCGCCTGCATGAGCGACTTCCAGACCAGCCTGGGCTTCCCCCACGCAGCCGCCGCCGAGTACGGCAGCGCACTGTTCGTCAAGGTGCTGCCCAACGGCACCTTCAAGGCCATGGGCACCATGAACAGCGAAGAGTGGACCGCCGCACTCAAACAACTTTAATTACACTTGTTTACATATTAAGCCACGACGTGTTCAGCAAAACGACAGCCCTGTTCTGGCATGTTTAGTCGCGCCTGTTAGTTATGTTTTCCTACAACTACTTAGTGACCCTTACGATGCTTCACCCTATTAAGTTAATACCGCCATTGCCCGTACTTGAACGTTATGGAGCGATGTGCGCATGCCCCGCGTAAACCCTTTGGCCTGGCTATTGCTGGGCGTTGCCGTGTTCATCTTGTTGCCCCTGGGCTTTCACGGTTTATGGACGCCAGACGAAACCCGCTACGCCCAGGTCAGCCAGGAAATGCTGATGAGCGGCAACTGGGTGGCGCCGCACTTCATGGGCGTGCGTTATTTCGAGAAGCCCGCCGCCGGCTACTGGCTCATCGCCCTCGGCCAGGCAGTGTTCGGTGAAAACCTGTTCGGTGTGCGCATCGCCTCGGTCCTGAGCACAGGCCTGAGCGTGGTGCTGGCCTACCTGCTCGCCCGGCGCTTGTGGAACGAACCGCGCAAGAGCTTTGCCTGCGCCCTGCTCTACATGAGCTTTGGCCTTGTGGCCGGGCAAGCCGGGTATGCCAACCTCGACCCGCAATTCACCCTGTGGGTGAACCTGAGCCTGGTGGCGTTGTGGTTTGCCCTGGACTGCCGCACGCCACGGGAACGCCTGGGTGCCTGGGCAGTGTTGGGCGTGGCCTGCGCCATGGGGTTCATGACCAAGGGTTTCCTGGCCTGGCTGTTGCCGGTCTTGATCGCCGTACCCTACCTCGTCTGGCAGCGGCGCGTCGGCGAGTTGATGCGCTACGGGCCGTTGGCGGTGCTGGTCGCCGTGCTGGTATGCCTTCCCTGGGCCCTGGCCATCCACCTGCGCGAACCGGATTACTGGCATTTCTTTTTCTGGCATGAGCACATCCGCCGCTTTGCCGCCGACGATGCACAGCATGCACGGCCGGTGTGGTTCTTTTTGCCGATCATGGTGGTGGCGTGCCTGCCGTGGGCCGCCTTGCTACCCGGCACCCTACTAAAAACCTGGCAGGAAAAGCGTCAGCCGGCGATTGCCTTTCTTGCCCTGTGGCTGCTGTTGCCCCTGGGCTTTTTCAGCCTGAGCAAAGGCAAGTTGCCGACCTACATCATGCCGTGCCTGTTGCCCCTGGCCTTGTTAATGGGCCACGGCTTGATCGACCTGATCAAGCAAGGCAAGGCGCGCCCACTGGTCATCAACGGCGCGCTCAATTTCGTCCTTGGCCTGACGGCCATGGTGGCGCTGATTTACCTGCAAATCACCCGCCCGCTGTACGGCAATAGCCACGCAGAGATGTTCAACCTGTCGCTGACGTTTATCGTGCTGTTGGGCTGGATCCTCGCCAACCTGCTGCAAGCGGTGCGCCCGTTGACGTTGTGGGCGATGCCCGCCCTGGGCATTGGCTTGCTGGTGGCCCTGCTACCGGCGGGCATGCCGGCCCTGATCGAAGATAACGAAATGCCCGACCAATTCGTGCAGGAGCATCTGGCCGAACTGCAACCTGTCCGTGCTTTGCTGAGCAATGACCTGGGCCTGGCATCGGCCTTGACCTGGCGCCTGCGCCGGCCCGATGTGGCGTTTTATAACACCCAGGGCGAGCTGCGCTATGGCTTGAACTACCAAGACGCGGCACAGCGCAAAGTCACGCCGGACAGCGTCCAGGACTGGTTGGCCGAGGCCCGCCAGCAGGGTTCGGTCGGCGTGCTGATGCAGGTCAAGAGCACCAGCGAACACCGCGAAGAAGGGCAATTGCCTCCCGGTGGAAAACGTTATCGCAAGGGCGACCTGGTGCTGACGATTTACCCCCAACACCCTTGAATGCAGCGCCTGCCACAGGGAACATCCCATGAGTTTTTGGAAAACCGAACGCGGCGCCCTGGTGTTACTGCTGGGCACCTCGGCCTTGCTGCTCTTGCTGGGCCTGGGCAGCCGCGACCTGTGGGGGCCGGAAACGCGCTGGGCGAATATCGCCTTGCAGATGCTGCAAAGCGGTGATTACTTCGACCCGTATCTCAAAGGCACGCCGTATTACGACAAACCCCTGCCCTCCTATTGGCTGATCACCGGGTTTGCCCACCTGCTGGGCGGCCTCGGCCCCTGGTCGCTGCGCCTGTCATCGGTGCTTGCCGCGTGGTTGAGCATCTGGCTGGTGTACCTGATCGGTGAACGCCTGTTTCGCAAAGGCACCGGGCTGATCGCCGGGTGGATGCTCGCCACCACCTTCTATTTCCTGTTCTGGGCCCGCGTGGCCACCGCCGATGTACTGACTGTGTGCGGCGTGCTGGCAGCGGTGTGGTGGTATTGGCGCGGGCCGGATGACACACGGCTGGGGCGCTACACGGTGTTTTTCCTGTTGCTGGCCGCCACCTCACTGTTCAAGGGCTTGATCGGTGTGGTGCTGCCGGGCCTGGTGCTGTTGCCACACCTGCTCAGCGAACACCGCTACAAACGCCACCTCAACCTGCGCCTGGTGCTGGCCCTGCTCATCGCAGGCATCGTGTACGCAATTCCCTTTGTGCTGTCCCACCGCTACGGCGCCCCCACTTACGGCGAGAGCGGCCTGGAACTGGTGTTCCGGGAAAACGTGGTGCGCTTCTTCGACCCCTTCGACCATATGGGACCGATCTACACCTACCTGATCTACCTGCCGGCGTACACCCTGCCCTGGGCACCCTGCTGGTTACTCGGCCTGTGGCTGGCCGTGCGCAACTGGCGCAGGGCGCCACCCAACATACGCTGGCTAGTGTGGGGCCTGGGCCTGTTGTTTGTATTCTTCACCGCCAGCGGCAGCCGCCGCAGCTACTACGTGTTGCCGCTGGTGCCCTTTGCCCAACTGCTCGGCGCCTGGTGGCTGAGTGAACGCCTGCACAAAAAACCTTCGAGCTGGCCGCGCTGGCAAACAGGCTTCGGCCTCAGCGCAGGCCTGCTCCTGCTGGTGCTGGGCGTGATCTACCCCTGGACCAACGGCAACGGCGGCGTCACCCGCTTCGCCACCGACCTGCAAGCCCAGGCAGAAAAAAGCGCGCCCTGGAACCAATGGCAACTGGTGCTGGTGGAAGTCGACAACAAGCTGCCCATGTACCTGCAAAACCACGTCAAGCCCTTCTACTACGTCAGCGAAAGCCAGGACTTCCCGCGCCAGGGCAACAGCGCCGCGTTCATGGCCTGGCTGGAAAAAACCAGCGGCCAAGGGTTTGATCCGCAACGCACGATAATCGTCGCGCAGTATTCCAAAGACGAGCCGACGCCGTTGGCGTTTCTGGGGGTGGATCATCAAGTGGTGACGACGCAACCGGATAACGGGGAGCGGTTGTTCAAGGCGCGTGAGGGTGGGAGTGTGGCGTTTGTTCCAGGGACGCGCTGAGGCACTCTGCTTGCTGGCCTTTTGTCATGGTTTGTAAAGTGCCAGCAAGCCGTGTCTCTTTAAATTGCAGGACGTTTCCGAGACAATCTCCGCCGCCTTGTGCCGGTTGGAATCGGTGGCTAGTCTGCGGTCCATCACTGCTCATCAGTGATCGGGTTTAGTCGCTCGTATCTTCCAACACGGCATGGTCTCCATGAGTTTTATGGTGGCTGTGCGTAGGGCACCTTCGGGTGCGCCGGATGTTTCGTGTTGGGCCGGTCGACTAACCTGCGTACAGCCGCCACCCTCGTTTAGTCGCGACGGGTGTCGTCTCCTAATCCAACGCGGAGCTACACCATGAATAAAGTCCTACCCGATTCACCCCTCGATCCTGCAAAAGACCGTGCCGCGTTCAACCGCGCCATCGACCATTACCTGCCCAGCCAGGGTTTCCACAACGTCAACGACGACCTGAGTTTTGAAGATGCTTTGCTCTACACCGCCAGCCTGCTCGACAGCGCTTCGGCAACGGCGCTCGATTGCGGCGAGCTGCTGGATAACCCAGGGCGGGCGAAGATTCTGGCGGTGTGGCATTTGTTGGAGATTGCCAAGACCACGGTAGATCGCTCTATTGAGTGCGTGAAGCCTTTGAAGCCAACAACTTAAAATGTAAAAGCGGGCTTGGCCCCATTTTGTAGGAGCGAGCTTGCTCGCGAAAAACTCACAGGCGCGGCGTTTATTCAGGAGGCACGCGTTATCGTTGGGGGTTTTCGCGAGCAAGCTCGCTCCTACAGTGGTATTGATGCAAATACCTTGGTAGTTCAGGCGAACCGAGTCGATGCCATCGCAGCATAGGTATCTACACAACTTTGTGGACTGTAACAGCGGACGGTAACCACGATGCGAAGCGAGCCGCTCTTGATCTTGATCTTGATCTTGATCTGCTTTTGATCTTAGGCGCCCCGTCAAACCACGCTGGCCGGAATTCGACAGGGATTTGGGGGTAAACCGGCAGGGATGCCGGTTTAGCCGCCCCGCGCCATGGATGGCGCGTGGCGGCGGCCCCCCAAATCACTGGCGGATTACGGGCACACCGAGCCCAAGCGAGGTGCCGAGTGGTGGGGCAAGAGCCCTTTTGGTTACTTTTGGCTGGGCCGGCATTCCGGGCTCTTTTCCAAAAGTGACCCGCTGTCAGAGCGGACCCCTAAGTAGCCGTTACCGCAGCAATGGATATGTACACCATCCAACTGTGTTGACTGTGAGGCCGCCATCGCAGGCAAGCCAGCTCCCACATTGGGGTCCTGGGCCGCCAGGGAGATAGGCGCCGACTGTCAGGCCGTCGCGGGAGCAAGCTCCCACATTGACTCTGCCCACCGCTTATTTGCGACATTTCCCACCTATCGACAGGCTTTACAGCCGGCCCACTTCGGCAGATGATTTGCACCGCTGCATTCCACCCCAAGCGAGAGACCCCACCATGAGCAAAAAGCCATCCAAGCATGGCCCCAACAAGGCCAAATCCATCATCGCCCAGCCCTTGTTCCGCAGCCGCCAGGAACGCGCCGGCAAGGGCAAAGGCAGCTACCGCCGCGAAGCCTTCCAGTCTAATAGCTGGGAGGCTTCTTACTTTCTGGCTGCCTGAAGGCAAGCGCCCCTCTGGCATGATAAGGTCTGTACCTGATTTGTAACCCCTGGACCTGTGCATGCCCTCTCGTCTTTCTCGTCATTGGCACCTGCGCCAATTGATCGCTGCCTCCAGCCTCATTCTGCTTGTCGCCTGCGCGGAAAAACCTACCGCTGCGGACGCTCAACCCCTGCCCAAGCTCCAGACGGCCCCGGCTATCGCGCCTGCCGTGGTGGCCCCGTTGGCAGTGGACAATCTCGATATCCAACCGACCCAGACCTTTGCCGAATGGCAGGCTGGCTTCCGCGCTCAAGCGCTGCAGGCCGGGATCACTGCGGCCGTGTTCGATAACGCTTTTGCCGGCGTCACCCCTGATATGGCGGTGATTCGCGCCGACCGCAGCCAGCCGGAGTTTTCCCGCCCGGTGTGGGAATACCTCGACGGAGCACTGTCGCCGGTGCGCGTGCGCAATGGCCAGGCACTGCTGGTCAAGTACGCCGATATTCTGCAAAGCATCGAGCAGCGCTATGGTGTCGACCGCCAGGCGCTGGTCTCGGTGTGGGGTATGGAGAGCAACTTCGGCGCTTTTCAGGGCAATAACTCGGTGATCCGCTCCCTGGCCACCCTGGCCTATGAAGGCCGTCGCCCTGCCTTTGCGCAAGCGCAGCTGCTGGCGGCGCTACAGATCATCCAGCATGGCGATATCCAGGCTGACCAGATGAAAGGTTCGTGGGCCGGGGCGATGGGCCAGACCCAGTTCATCCCGACCACCTACAACACCCACGCCGTGGACTTCGACGGTGACGGTCGCCGCGATATCTGGAACAGCCCGTCCGACGCCCTCGCCTCCACCGCGCATTACCTGCAAAGCTCCGGCTGGCAGAAAGGCCAGCCGTGGGGCGTTGAAGTGCAGCCGCTGCCGTCGGGCTTCGACTACAGCCTGGCCGATGGCGGCGTGCGCAAGACCGTGGCGCAATGGCTGCAACTGGGCATCCAACTGCCGCCTGGCGTGAGCCTGCCGGCGAATGTCGACCAACTGTCCGCCGCCCTGCTGCTGCCGGCTGGCTACCGCGGCCCGGCGTTCCTGGTGCTGGATAACTTCCGCGCGATCCTCAAGTACAACAATTCGTCGTCCTATGCACTGGCGGTTGGTTTGCTGTCGGAGCGATTTGGCGGCGGCGGTGTGATTCGCGGCAGTTGGCCAAAGGATGAGCTGCCGCTGAGCCGTTCGCAACGTATTGACCTGCAAACGGCGCTCAGCGCCAAAGGGTATGACGCGGGTAATGCCGACGGGATTATTGGCGCCAACACGCGCAAGGCGATTCGGGCTGCGCAGCAGGCGCTGGGCTGGCCGGCGGATGGGTATCCGACGGTGAAGTTGCTGGAATCGCTGCAGAACCGCTGAAGTGATCGCTCCCACGCTCTGCGTGGGAGCGCTGCCTTGGACGCTCCGCGTCGGCGGCTGAAGAGGGTGACGCAGAGCGTCACTGGAGGCATTCCCACGCAGAGCGTGGGAACGATCAGGCCTTGAACACTACATCCTGCTCCAACACCACCCGCTGCTCCCCCGCATCCAGGCGCACCAAGGCGCCCATCGGCAATGTCAGGTTCGGGTCGCAATGCCCACTGCGCCAGCCTGCCAGCACTGGAATGCACAGCGGCTCAAAGGTCTGCTTCAGCAGACGTGCCAATGCCCCGCTATCCACACCAGCCACATCCCCTACCAGCACACCGGCGACCTGAGCCAGCTTGCCAGCCAGGCGCAGGTGGGTCAGCAGACGGTCGATGCGATAGAGCGGTTCGTTGACGTCTTCGATAAACAGGATGATGCCGTCAGCGTCTATTTCGTACGGCGTGCCCATGACCGCGGCGATCATCGACAAGTTACCGCCCAGCAAGCGCCCACAGGCCACACCTGGCTCGATTGTGGTCAGCGGGTAGGCCATCGGGTGCGGCAGCACACTGCCGGCGCCCCTTTGGCCACGTAGCAGGCTGAACAAGGAGGACTCGGTGGGCGGCTGTTTGCCGCCGAGCAGGTCGGCATTGAGCATCGGGCCGTGGAATGTCACAAAGCCCGCGTAGCGGTTGATCGCCAGGTGCAAGGCGGTGATATCGCTGTAGCCCACGAACGGCTTGGGGTTGGCACGCAGTAGGTCGAAGTCCAGCGCGTCGAGCAAACGGGGCGTGCCATAGCCGCCACGCAGGCAAAGGATGGCATCGATATCGGGGTTGGCAAAGGCGGCATGCAAATCCCGCAGGCGCACTTCATCGCTACCGGCCAGGTAGCCGTCGCGCTCGTACACGCCGGGGAAAATATGCAGGTCGTAGCCACGGGCACGCATCCATTGCCTGGCTTTTTCAACATCCAACTCGGCAGGGCCGGCGGGAGCGATCAGGCCGAGGGTGCCTTCGGGGGGCAGTGCGGGTACGGCGGCGGTCATCCATGGTTCTCCCTATATGACGCAGAACGAAATGTGGGAGCTGGCTTGCCTGCGATGCATGCGCCTCGGTGTATCAGTGACACCGAGGTGATGCTATCGCAGGCAAGCCAGCTCCCACACAGGCCAGCATTTGCACACCGCTTTTGCGGTGCGACTTACGAAACCAGGCTCGCCTTGACCAGCTTGGCCTGCTCATCGGCGTGGTACGAAGAGCGCACCAACGGGCCCGAGGCCACGTTCTTGAAGCCCATCTTGTAGCCTTCCTCGGCGAACCAGGCGAAGGTGTCCGGGTGCACGAAGCGCTGCACCGGCAAGTGGCTGCGGGACGGTTGCAGGTACTGGCCCAGGGTCAGCATGTCGATGTCGTGTTCGCGCATGCGCTTCATGACTTCGATGACTTCTTCGTCGGTCTCACCCAGGCCCAGCATCAAGCCGGACTTGGTCGGGATGTGCGGCATCATCTGCTTGAATTTTTGCAGCAGGGTCAGCGACCACTGGTAGTCCGAACCCGGGCGCGCAGCCTTGTACAGGCGCGGCACGGTTTCCAGGTTGTGGTTGAACACATCCGGCGGCTCGGCGGCGGTGATTTCCAGCGCCACGTCCATACGGCCACGGTAGTCCGGCACCAGGGTTTCGAGCATCACGTTGGGCGACAGCTTGCGGATTTCGCGGATGCAGTCGGCAAAGTGCTGGGCACCGCCGTCACGCAGGTCGTCGCGGTCTACCGAGGTGATCACCACATACTTGAGTTTCAGGTCGGCGATGGCGATGGCCAGGCTTTCTGGCTCGTTGACGTCCAATGGCTTCGGACGGCCGTGGCCGACGTCGCAGAACGGGCAACGACGGGTGCAGATGTCACCCATGATCATGAAGGTGGCAGTGCCGCCAGAGAAGCATTCGCCCAGGTTCGGGCAGGACGCTTCTTCGCATACGCTGTGCAACTTGTGTTTGCGCAGCAGCGACTTGATACGGTCGACTTCCGGCGAAACCGGGATACGCACGCGAATCCAGTCAGGTTTCTTCGGCAGTTCGGTGGTCGGGATGATCTTGACCGGGATGCGTGCAACCTTCTCGGCGCCGCGCAGCTTGACGCCGGCTTCCACCTTGGCACGCGGGGCCGGGGCTGGACGCTCAGTGATGTCCAGCGTCGGGATCATGGTTTGCACAACATCAGTAGTCATATCAATCGATTCCGCCCGTCAGGGTCGTCTGCTCTGCATAGTCGAGGTGTTTGACGAGCTGCGCGCGCAGCCGGGCACTTACCTCGGCAAATTCTATGGATGTTGCATGGTCACTCAACTGGGTCATCGCAAGCCCGGCGTAACCGCATGGGTTGATGCGCCGGAACGGCGCCAGGTCCATGTCCACATTCAAGGCCAGGCCATGAAAGGAACAACCGTGGCGAATGCGCAGCCCCAGGGAGGCGATTTTCGCGCCATCCACGTACACACCCGGTGCATCGGGCTTGGCCACGGCGGTCACGCCGTAACTGGCCAATAGCTCAATCAGGCACGTCTCCATGCGGCTGACCAGGTCGCGCACGCCAAACCCCAGCTTGCGCACGTCCAGCAGCAGGTAAGCCACCAGTTGACCGGGCCCATGGTAAGTCACTTGACCCCCTCGGTCGACCTGCACCACCGGAATATCACCCGGCAGCAGCAAGTGCTCGGCCTTGCCAGCCTGGCCCTGGGTGAAGACCGGCGGGTGCTCCACCAGCCAGATCTCATCCGGGGCCGAGGTGCCGCGCTCATTGGTAAAGCGCTGCATGGCATGCCAGACCGGCTCGTAGGCCATCTGGCCGAGCTCGCGAAAGCCCAGAACGTGCGACATCACAGCACCATGTGCACGAAGCCGGTGGCCCGCAGTTCGCTGTTGATGTTGTAGAGCTGGTCTTGATCGGTCGCAACGATGTGCAACTGGATCGTGGTGTACTTGCCGGTGGAGCTTTGGCGCTCGTCCACGCGGTTGTCGTTGATCGTCGCGTGCTTGCGCACGATTTCGAGAATCTTGTCCTTGCGGCCGACACCGGTATCGCTGATCACCTTGACGGGATAATCCGTCACAGGAAATTCGATCTTTGGCGCCTTTACTTCTACGTCTTTATCGGTCATGGCAGAACAGCCTCGTAAGCGCTAAGCCGTGGCGACGGGCAAAGCCCCGCGCTGGATCAACGCGGGGCTTTGCAGGTGCACACAATCAGTTGAACAAGCCGTAGAAGAATAGACGGATGCTATCCCATACGCGGCGGAAGATACCACCTTCCTCGACAGCGTCCAGCGCGATCAGGTCGGCGCTGTGCACCACCTTGTCGTCCAGCTTCACTTCGACCTTACCGATCACATCACCCTTGGCGATTGGCGCAACCAATTGCGGGTTCAGGGTCATGCTGGCGGCGAGCTTTTTCAGCTGGCCTTTAGGCATGGTCAGGGTCAGGTCGTCGGCCAGGCCGGCCTTGACTTGCGAAGTCGAGCCCTTCCACACCGGCGCGGTCGCCAGTTCAGCACCCTTCTGGTAGAAGGTCTGGGTTTCGAAGAAGCGGAAGCCGTAAGTCAGCAGTTTTTGCGTCTCGGCCGCACGGGCCTGCTCGCTGTTGGTGCCGAATACTACGGCGATCAGGCGCTGGCCATCACGTACGGCGGACGACACCATGCAGTAGCCGGCTTCGTCGGTGTGGCCGGTCTTCAGGCCATCGACGGTCTTGTCGCGCCACAGCAACAGGTTGCGGTTAGGCTGCTTGATGTTGTTCCAGAAGAATTCCTTCTGGGAGTAGATCGCGTAGTGCACCGGGTCAACGCGGATGATCGCGCGCGCCAGGATCGCCATGTCGTGAGCCGACGAATAGTGCTCTGGGTTTGGCAAGCCAGTTGGGTTCATGAAGTGGCTGTTGGTCATGCCCAACTCACCGGCGGTTTTGTTCATCATGTCGGCGAAGGCGTCTTCGCTGCCGGCGATGTGCTCGGCCAGGGCGACGCTGGCGTCGTTACCGGACTGGATGATGATGCCGTGCAGCAGGTCGCTCACGGTGACTTGCGAACCCACCTTGATGAACATCCGCGAACCACCGGTACGCCAGGCGTTTTCGCTGACGGTCACCGGGTCGTTCTCGCCGATCTGGCCGCGACGGATTTCCAGGGTCGCCATGTAAGCGGTCATCAGCTTGGTCAGGCTGGCAGGCGGCAGGCGTACATCACCGCCGTTTTCGACCAGCACGTTGCCACTGGCGGCGTCCATGAGGACCCACGACTTGGCGGCCAGTTGCGGGGAGGCCGGCACCATTTCAACCGCCCAGGCGGCCGGGGTGATGATCAGCGAGATAAGCAGGCACGTGCGTTTGGCTAAGGTGGTGATGTTCATCCGTCTCTCGAAATTGCTTATGGAAACTTGCCCTCGCGGGCAAAACTATTCAGACAGCCCGCTTCCAGACTGTCACGTGTTCGGTTGCCTGCTCACCCCTTGCCCCTGGGTTTTTATTGTTCAACGAGCCAACAACCAGGGTTCAAGCGCGCAGGCGCGCCTGAGCCATCAAACCGTTACTGCTTATTCTGCGGTGACCACGCTGGGTTGCCCCAGGTTGGCCAGGCGTACGCTGTTCTGCACTTGCGCCACTTCGCTTGGCGAGCCGATCGGGCCCATGCGTACACGGTGCAAGGTTTGCTGGTTACGCACGATGGAGCTGATGAAGACTGGCGCGCTGACCATACCGCTGAGCTTGGACCTTAACAGTTCTGCCGCATCCGGGTTGGCGAAAGCGCCGACCTGCAGGTATTGCCCGCCCGCCATCGAGGCGCCCGGTGCCGCGTGAGGGACGACGACAGTATCCGGAGCATGTTGCGCCGGCGGCGGCGTCCACTGCTCGATCTTGCCGGTCGAGGCCGTCACTTGCGGTTGCGGGGTAGCCGGTTCGTTGAGCATCAACGGCGCCGGCTTGCCACGCTGGGCCCAGTACTGCGCCGGGTCGATGCCTTCGACTTTGACCCGTGCGGTGCCGGTTTCGGCGTAACCGAGTTTCTTGGCGGCCGCGTAGGACAAGTCGATGATGCGGTCCGAATAGAACGGCCCACGGTCATTGACCCGAAGGATCACGGTGCGATTGTTGTCCAGGTTGGTCACGCGCACATAGCTGGGCAGCGGCAGGGTCTTGTGGGCCGCGCTCATGCCATACAGGTCATACACTTCGCCGTTAGCGGTGTTCTGGCCATGGAACTTGGTGCCGTACCAGGACGCGGTGCCCGACTGCACGTAGGTTTTGGATTCCTGCAGCGGGAAGTAATTCTTGCCCAGCACGGTATAGGGGTTGGCCTTGTACGGGCCGGTGTGCAGGGTCGGCGTGGCGTCCGGGATCTTCGACACATCCACATCCCACCACGGCGCGCCGTCTTTGTGCGCGCGGTTGATGTCCAGGCCCGGCTGGGCGCGGACTACTGCACCGCCCGCCTTCTTGGCCGGCGCACGGTTAGGGGTGGTGGAACAACTGGCTACCAACAAGGACAACGCGGCGAACGCCACCAGCTTGAGCGGTTTTTTGAACGGCGATACCCGCATTACTTGTTGCCCCGTGCTTGAACCAGCTCATCTGACAGCTGATGCACGGCCATGGCGTACATCACACTGCGGTTATAACGCGTGATTGCGTAGAAATTCTTCAGGCCCATCCAGTATTCAGGGCCATTTGCACCTTCCAGGCGGAATGCCGTCACCGGCATGTCATCGCGTGGCGCATTCTGACTCGACCAGCCCAGCGCTCGCAACTCCCCAACGGTCTTGACCGGTTCGATACCTTGGGTCAGGCCTTCGTCGGCGCGCTCACCCGTGACATCGGCGCGGATAACCACCGGCTCGCCGCCAACCCAACCGTGGCGCTTGAAGTAGCTGGCCACGCTGCCGATGGCATCGTCGGGGTTGCTCCAGATATTGATGTGCCCGTCACCGTCGAAATCCACCGCATAGGCGCGAAAGCTGCTGGGCATGAACTGCGGCAAGCCCATCGCCCCGGCGTAGGAGCCCTTGAGGCTCAGCGGGTCGACCTGCTCTTCGCGGGCCAGCAACAGGAATTCGCGCAGTTCCTTGCGGAAGAACTCGGCGCGGGGCGGGTAATCGAAGCCCAGGGTCGACAAGGCGTCGATCACCCGGTAGCTGCCGGTGTTGCGCCCGTAGAAGGTTTCGATGCCGATGATCGAGACGATCACCTGGGCTGGCACGCCGTACTCCTGCTCGGCGCGAGCGAGGACTGCCTCGTGCTGGCGCCAGAAATCCACGCCGCGCGCGATGCGCGCATCAGTGAGGAACATCGGGCGATAGTCCTTCCACTGCTTGACGCGTTCGGCGGGCCGGGAGATGGCGTCGAGGATCGCCTGCTTTTTCTGGGCTTCACGGAACACGCCCATCAGTTGCTCACCGGCAAAACCGTAGTCGCGGGTCAGCTCACCGACAAATTCGGCAACCTGGGGAGAGCCATCGTAGTCACCGGCCCGCGCCTCTTGCGTTGCCCCCAGCAGCCCGATCAGGCCCATCCAGGTCGCATGCCGAGTCGCCCAGCCGCGCATTACTTGCATTGACATCTTCACCTTATTCAAACCTGTGCGATCCACTTGCGATGCGTATGAATCGACATCAAAACCCCAAACGCTGACAGCAATGTCACCAGCGAAGTTCCGCCGTAGCTAATGAATGGCAACGGCACCCCAACCACCGGCAGCAGGCCACTGACCATACCGATGTTGACGAAAACGTAAACAAAAAAAGTCATGGTCAGGCTGCCCGCGAGCAATTTGCCGAACAGCGTTTGCGCCTGGGCAGTGATCACCAGGCCGCGACCAATCAACAGCAGATAAATCAGCAACAACGCGCAAATGCCCACCAGCCCGAACTCCTCGCCCATCACCGCAATGATGAAGTCGGTGTGGCTCTCGGGCAAAAAGTCCAGGTGGGACTGGGTGCCCAGCAACCAGCCCTTGCCAAATACCCCGCCGGAACCAATGGCCGCCTTGGACTGGATGATGTTCCAGCCGGTGCCCAGCGGGTCGCTCTCCGGGTCGAGGAACGTGAGGATCCGTTGCTTCTGGTAATCGTGCATAAAGAAGAACCACATGGCCACTGCCACGGGCACGGCGGCGGCCAGCACGCTGAGGATCCAGCGCCAGCGCAATCCGCCCATGAACAACACGAACGCGCCACCGGCGAGGATCAGCAACGAGGTGCCCAGATCCGGCTGGCGCACAATCAGCACGAAGGGCACGCCGATCAGGATCAGGCTGATCGCCACATGCTTGAGCTGCGGCGGCAAGGTGCGCTTGGACAGGTACCAGGCAATGGTGGCCGGCATCAGGATCTTCATGAATTCCGACGGTTGGAAGCGAATCACCCCGGGGATGTTGATCCAGCGTGTGGCGCCCATGGCGTTGTGGCCCATGACGTCCACCACCACCAGCAGCAACACGCCGGCGACATAGCCCAAGGGCACCCAGCGCGCCATGAAGCGCGGCTCCAATTGGGCGATCACCACCATCGACAGCAAACCCAGGCCGAACGAGGACGCCTGCTTGATCAGCAGGTCCCAGTTCTTGCCGCTGGCCGAATACAGCACGAACAGGCTGCCGGCCGCCAGGGTCAGCAGCAGGATCAGCAAGGGGCCATCAATGTGCATGCGTTGCAGCAACGTCGCACGGCGACGCATCACATCTTCACTGGAGAGGATGCGGTCAAAATTACTCTTCACGGGCCGTAACCTCGGGGCTTGAAGGGGGGCCGCCATACTCGGGCTTGAGCCGGCCATCGTCGGCCAGCAGCCAGGCGTCCATCACCTGGCGTACCACTGGGGCCGCGACGCCGGAGCCGGACTCGCCGTTCTCGACCATCACGGCCACCACGATTTTCGGGTCTTCGGCCGGGGCAAAGCCGACAAACAAGGCGTGGTCGCGGTGGCGTTCCTGCACCTTGGAGCGGTCATACTTTTCGCCCTGCTTGATCGCGACCACTTGAGCGGTACCACTCTTGCCGGCAATGCGGTACTGCGCGCCGATTGCCGCCTTGCGTGCGGTACCGCGAGCGCCGTGCATTACCTGCTGCATGCCGTGGTTGACCTTGGCCCAATCGGACGGGTCACGCAGCACGATGTCCGGAATCGGATTGTCGTCCACCGGCTTTTCGCCTTCGATGGTCCTGGCCAGGTGCGGTCGGTTCCACACGCCCTTGTTCGCCACCAGCGCCGTGGCCTGGGCCAGCTGCAGCGGCGTGGCCTGCATATAGCCCTGGCCGATACCCAGGATCAGCGTTTCGCCAGGGAACCACGCCTGGCGACGGGTCGCACGCTTCCACTCCCGCGACGGCATCAGGCCGGGTGATTCTTCGAACATGTCCAGGGAGACTTTCTGACCGAGGCCGAACTTGCCCATGTAGGCAGACAGCCGATCAATCCCCAGCTTGTGGGCCAGGTCGTAAAAATAGGTGTCGTTGGAGCGCATGATCGCGGTATCCAGGTCGACATAGCCGTCACCGGAGCGGTTCCAGTTACGGTACTTGTGGTCGTAGTTGGGGAGCATGTAATAGCCAGGGTCGTACACCCGGCTTGAGGCCGTGACCACGCCAGCATCCAGGCCGGCAATCGCCACCGCCGGCTTGATGGTCGAGCCCGGTGGGTACAGGCCGCGCAACACACGGTTGAACAGTGGCCGGTCGATGGAATCACGCAGCTCGGCGTAGGCCTTGAAGCTGATGCCAGTCACAAACGGGTTGGGGTCGAAGCTGGGCTGGCTGACCATCGCCAGCACTTCGCCAGTCTTCGGGTCCAGCGCCACCACGGCACCCCGCCGACCGCCCAGGGCCATCTCGGCAGCTTCCTGCAACTTGATGTCCAGGCTCAGGACAATGTCCTTGCCCGGCACCGGATCGGTGCGCTTGAGCACGCGCAATACGCGGCCACGCGCATTGGTCTCGACTTCCTCGTTACCTACCTGGCCATGCAACTCGGCCTCATAGAAGCGCTCGATGCCGGTTTTGCCAATATGGTGGGTGCCGCTGTAGTTGATCGGGTCGAGGGTTTTCAGTTCTTTCTCGTTGATCCGCCCCATGTAGCCAACGGAGTGCGCAAAGTGCGGCCCTTGCGGGTAATGCCGCACCAACTGCGCCACCACTTCCACACCTGGCAGGCGGAACTGGTTCACCGCAATGCGGGCGATCTGCTCTTCGGTCAGCTCGAACAGAATCGGCACCGGCTCGAACGGCCGGCGCCCCTGGCGCATGCGTTTCTCGAAGACCACCCGGTCTTCCGGCGTCAGTTGCAGCACCTCAACGATGACATCAAGGACCTGCTTCCAATCGCCGGAGCGTTCACGGGTCATGCTCAGGCTGAAGCTGGGCCGGTTATCGGCAACCACCACGCCATTGCGGTCGAAGATCAGCCCACGGGTCGGGGGAATCGGCTGCACATGCACCCGGTTGTTTTCCGACAGCGTGGAGTGATAGTCGTACTGGATCACCTGGAGGAAATACAGCCGCGCAATCAGCACGCACATCAGCACCACCACCAAAACAGCACCGAACACCACCCGCGCGCGTACCAGACGTGCGTCTTTCTCGTGGTCCTTGATGCGGATCGGTTGGGTCATCGGGGGCGGCGCAGACTATTTGTGGTAAGGGTGCCCGGACAGGACTGTCCAGGCGCGATACAGCTGTTCACCGATCAGAATCCTTACCAACGGGTGCGGCAACGTCAGCGCCGACAGCGACCAGCGCTGATCGGCCCGCGCACAGACTTCCGGCGCCAGCCCTTCCGGGCCGCCGACCATGAAATTGACCGTGCGCGAATCCAGGCGCCAGCGATCCAGTTCCACCGCCAGTTGCTCGGTGCTCCAGGGCTTGCCGTGCACTTCAAGGGTGACGATGCGCTCATTGGGGCCGACCTTGGCCAGCATGGCTTCGCCTTCCTGACGGATAAAGCGCGCCACGTCGGCGTTCTTGCCCCGGGTATTGAGCGGTATTTCCACCAGCTCAAGCGACAGCTCAGCGGGCAGACGCTTGGCATATTCGTGCCAGCCTTCTTCCACCCACTTGGGCATGCGTGAACCGACAGCGATCAGACGCAGGCGCACAGCCGTTCCTTATTCCTGGTCTTTGTTGAGCTTGTCGAAGTGCGCGTGGCCCACTTCCGGGCTGTGGTGCTTGCCATCGGCGGCACGGCTCTGCTCGGCGCCTTTCCACAGACGCTCCAGGTCGTAGAACTGGCGAGCGTTGGAGGTCATCATGTGAACGATCACATCGTCCATGTCCAGCAGCACCCAGTCGCTGTCGCCCTTGCCTTCTTCACCCAGTGGCTTGACGCCCTGGGCTTTGACGGCTTCGCGAACCTTGTCCAGCATCGCGCCGATCTGGCGGTTGGAGGTACCGGTGGCGATGATCATGAAGTCGGTGATGCTCTGCTTGTCGCGCACGTCCAGCACCTGGATGTCCTGGGCTTTAACGTCTTCCAGGGCAGCCACGGCGACTTTCACCAGCTCTTCGCCAGCCAGTTCCGGGCCAACATGGGCTTCAACCGGCAGCGGTGCGCTTTTGAAGGTGCCTTTGCGCTTAACTTTGCTTACGTCTTTGTTCGTCATATAAAACTCGTTTTGCTCGTATGTTCGGGCGCTTGCTGCACGGTTCGTGCGTTCAAGCGCGCCTTTTCAGTTCGACGCACGGTAAAGCCCGTGCGCATCGATGTAGGCCAGGACCGCGTCAGGCACCAGGAAACGTACCGACTTCCCGCTGGCCAGCAGTTGACGGATCTGGGTGGCAGACACCGCAAGCGGGGTCTGCCAGACGAATGCAATATTCCCGTTCGGCCCGGTCAGGGCCAAGGGGTCACTTACCGACCGCGCGGCCAGCAGGTTGCGCAAGGCATCCGGCGGTTCGCTGTCGGCATCCGGGCGTTGCAAAACCAGGATGTGGCAATGCTGGAGGAGTTCCTCCCAGCGGTGCCAAGAGGGCAGGCCGCAAAATGCGTCCCAGCCCAAAAGCAGAAACAGTGGGTCATCTGCGGCCAATTCGGCGCGCATCAGCTCCAGGGTGTCGATAGTGTAGGACGGTTTATCGCGCTTGAGTTCGCGATCGTCCACCACCAGCGGCGATATACCTTCTACGGCAACACGCACCATTTCCAGGCGCTGCTCTGCGGCCACCTGCGGCGTGTCGCGATGGGGCGGCCGAAAATTGGGCAGCAGGCGCAGCTCATCCAGCGCAAGGGCATCCGCAACTTCCAGGGCACTGCGCAAATGGCCGATGTGCACGGGGTCGAAAGTACCACCGAGCAGCCCGATGCGTTTAGTCATCAAGTGCGCACATGACCGTCGCCAAACACCACGTACTTCTCACTGGTCAGCCCTTCCAGGCCCACCGGGCCGCGTGCGTGGAGCTTGTCAGTGGAAATACCGATCTCCGCCCCCAGGCCGTACTCGAAGCCGTCAGCAAAACGCGTCGAGGCGTTGACCATCACCGAAGCGGAATCCACTTCGTTGAGGAAACGCCGGGCATCGCTGAAATGCTCGGAAACGATGGCGTCGGTGTGCTTGGAGCCATAGGTATTGATGTGTTCGATGGCCTGGTCCAGGTCATCGACGATGCGGATCGACAGGATCGGGGCCGTGTACTCGGTGTACCAGTCCTGCTCGGTCGCCTCGATGACGTCCGCGCCCAGCAGCGCACGGGTGCGCTCGCAACCGCGCAGTTCTACCGACTTGTCACGGTAGATGGCGGCCAGCGGCGGCAGCACGCGCTCGGCAATGCCGACGTGCACCAGCAGGGTTTCCATGGTGTTGCACGGCGCGTAGCGGTGGGTCTTGGCGTTGTCGGCAATGCGGATCGCCTTGTCGAGGTCGGCGGCGATGTCGATGAACACATGGCAGACGCCGTCCAGATGCTTGATAACGGGCACCTTGGCATCGCGGCTGACGCGCTCGATCAGGCTCTTGCCACCCCGCGGCACGATCACGTCGACGAATTCCGGCATGGTGATCAGCGCGCCCACGGCAGCACGGTCGGTGGTTTCCACCACTTGCACCACTTCAGCCGGCAACTCGGCCACGGCCAGGCCCTGCTGGATGCAGGCGGCGATGGCGCGGTTGGAATTGATCGCCTCGGAACCGCCACGCAGGATAGTGGCGTTGCCCGACTTGAGGCACAGGCTCGCGGCGTCGATGGTCACGTTCGGGCGCGACTCATAGATGATGCCGATCACGCCCAGGGGCACGCGCATCTTGCCCACCTGGATGCCCGACGGCAGGTAGCGCATGTCGCGAATTTCACCGATGGGGTCAGGCAGCTTGGCCACCTGACGCAGGCCTTCGATCATGTCGTCGATACGTGCCGGGGTCAGCGCCAGGCGGTCCAGCAAGGCTGGCTCCAGGCCATTGGCGCGCCCATTGGCCAGGTCCAGTTCGTTGGCGGCGGTCAGCTCGGAGCGCGAAGCATCCAGAGCATCGGCAGCCGCCAGCAGCGCACGGTTCTTCTGCGCGGTGCTCGCACGGGCGATCAACCGCGAGGCCTGCCGGGCAGCGCGACCCAGGCGGGTCATGTAGTCAAGAACGGACTCAGTCATAGTCAGGGAGTCTTGGCAAAGAGGAAAGCGGCAGATTATAGCTGTGACGCCGCCCGACTGACAGCGGTGAGGGGCGGATGGTCGAAATGAACTGTAAAAACCCCAGGTTCAGGCGTAATTAAGGTGAGAGTTGTTATGATTCGGTCACATTTAGCCGTATCTACCCTTGACCGCCATGCCCGACTTTTCGCCCCTGCTCCCCGCCAGCCCCCTGCCCGATAGCTTCTTCGACCGTGACGCCCAGCTGCTTGCGCGCGAATTACTCGGAAAAGTCATTCGCCATCGCGTGGGCGATCTCTGGCTTTCGGCGCGAATTATTGAAACCGAAGCCTATTACGTGGCCGAAAAAGGCAGCCACGCCTCACTCGGCTACACAGAAAAGCGTAAGGCTTTGTTTCTGGATGGTGGCCATATCTACATGTACTACGCCCGTGGCGGTGATTCGCTGAACTTCAGCGCCCACGGCCCGGGCAATGCCGTGTTGATCAAATCGGCCTATCCCTGGGTCGACGACATTTCCGGCGCGGCGAGCCTGGCACAGATGCTGTTGAACAACCCCAACCCCGATGGCAGCCCACGCCCCTCGCAAAAACTGTGTGCGGGCCAGACGCTGCTGTGCAAGGCCCTGGGCCTGAAAGTGCCGATGTGGGATGCCAAGCGCTTCGATCAGGAACTGCTGTATGTCGAAGACGTAGGCCAGGTGCCCACGCAGATTATCCAGACCACGCGCCTGGGTATCCCCAGCGGGCGCGATGAGCACTTGATGTACCGCTTCGTCGATGCTGGCTATGCGCCTTATTGCACGCGGAACCCGATGCGTCGGGGGCAGGTCGAAGGCCGGGATTATTTTTTGATTTAACGCGCAACACATCCCATGTGGGAGCTGGCTTGCCTGCGATAGCGGTGTGTCAGGCAACTTCCATGCTGGCCATGCCGCAGCCATCGCAGGCAAGCCAGCTCCCACAGTTGAATTTCACCGCCTCAAATTCTGTTTTGTATGCATGGAGTGGATTGTATGGGCCAATGGCTCGATAGCATCACCGGCTGGTTGACCCTCAACCCACAATGGCTGGCAGCGGCGGTGTTTATTGTCGCGTGTGTGGAGTGTCTGGCGATTGCCGGGTTGATCGTGCCAGGCACGGTATTGCTGTTTGCAATCGCTGCGCTGGCTGGCAGCGGTGCGCTGTCGCTGAGTGAAACCCTGCTGCTGGGCTTCCTCGGTGGCTTATTGGGCGACGGCGTTTCCTATTATCTGGGCCGCCATTTCCATCAGAACATCCGGCGCCTGCCCGGCCTGCGCCAGCATCCTGAATGGATGAACGGCGCAGAAACCTACTTCCACAAGTACGGGATTGCCAGCCTGTTGGTCGGGCGTTTCATCGGACCATTGCGCCCTATGCTGCCGATGGTGGCGGGTATGTGCGACATGCCCTTCCCGCGCTTCGCCGCCGTGAGCATCATTGCCGCAGCGGGCTGGACCGTGGCCTATCTGCTGCCGGGCTGGGCCGCCGGCGCCGCGTTCCGCCTGCCATTGCCGGAAGGTTTCTGGCCGGAAGCGGCGATTATCGCGGCGTGCCTGGCGGTGCTGCTGGGGCTGAGTTTGAACAGCAGTTGGCGCGAACATCGGCGCGCCACCTTGTGGATCGGTTGTGCCAGTCTGGTGTTGTTGATCGCGTTGTTTATCGGCTATCCCCACCTCAATGACTTCGACCAAGGCCTGAGCGCCCTGGTGCAGGAGCATCGCAGCCCGTGGCTGGATGAAGTGATGGTACGGGTCACCCAACTGGGTGAGTTCAAGAAGATGTTTTTCGCCAGCGCGGTGTTCACTGGCCTGTTGCTGCTAGCGCGGCAATGGCGCCACGCCGTGTTTGTCGGCGCCACCCTCGCTGGCGCGGCAGTGATCAACACCGGCACCAAGCTGTTTTTCGCCCGTGGCCGCCCGGAAATCCTCACCGACCCGCTGACCAGCTTCAGCATGCCCAGCGGCCATGCCTCCGGCGCCTTTGCCTTCTTCCTGGCGCTCGCGGTATTGGCCGGTCGCGGTCAACCCACGCGGCTGCGCCTGACCTGGATGCTGCTGGGCTGCATTCCGGCGGCGTTCATTGCCTTATCGCGGGTCTACCTGGGCGCCCATTGGCCCACGGACATCCTGGCCGGCACGTTGCTGGCCATGACCGTATGTGCGTTCAGCCTGACGGCAATCGAGTACCGCAGCCCATTGCCAGCCATGACGCAAAAAGCCTGGTGGCTGGTGCTGCCCGCCGTGGTGGCCGTGCTCGGTTTTATCGCCTTTACCGGCACGCCCCACGCCCTGCTCAGGTACGCCTACTGACCCTTGGCCGGGCCGATCCAATCCACGGAGGCGCTGCGCCGTTCAACGCAACGTTCGCGGCGCTCCAGTAGCATCTCATCGGCCACTTCGGCGGCGCGTTCGGCGATGTACTCCGCGCCCCGCGTGGCTTCCTGTTGGAGTAATTGCGTGGTCACGCTGACGAAATAAGCGTCCCACGCGACTTGTTCCGAGGGTGTCAGCCGAATCATGGTTATCTCCGATCATTGTTGTGTGATCGGAAAATAGTGCAGGCGACACCGTGGAGACGACCGAGCAAAGTCTGAAAGCTCTGTCAGGCAAATCCGAACCTCAGGTGAACAGCTCGCCCTGCAGTTCATCGAGCAACATCTGGATCGCATCCAGCCGTTGCTGTGGGTCGTCCAGTTGCAGCAAGTCGATTTTGTCGGCCTCGGTAAACGGCAGCAGATAGGCCAACCGGTTGCCCAGGGCTTGCTGGCCTTCGACGTCACCGCCCATGTCCAGCGAAGCCACCATCGGGTGCTCGGCCAGGGCCTCAAGCAACGCCAGCAAGTCGGCGTCTTCTTCGCCCAGCGGCTGGTCCGGCAACTCTTGCAGCCATTGCACGTCGGCCACCAGCAATTGGTCTTTCTGTACGTCGGTCTCATGCACGCGGAAACGACGCCCCCCTTCGACGCGAATGCCCAGCAGGCCGTTGTCCTGCTGTTTGAAGTCACGAATCAGCGCTTCACAACCGACAAGCGCATAACCGTCAGGGGCCATGCCCACCTCTGAGCCATCCAGGATGCACACCACACCAAAGCCTTCGCCCTTTTTCATGCAACGGCCGATCATGTCCAGGTAGCGCGCCTCGAATATCTGCAAGTCGAGGGTGCAGCCTGGGAACAGCACAGTGTTGAGGGGGAATAGCGCCAGACTCATAACGGTTTCCTTAAAACCTGGTTTAAACAATGACCGACACCGCCAACGGCAGGAACACCGCCGTGGCCACGCCCATCAAACTCATGGCCAGCGCCGCGAAGGCGCCGCATTCTTCGCTTTCCTGCAGGGCCACCGAAGTACCGACGGCGTGGGCGGTCATGCCCAAGGCCATGCCGCGCGCTTCGGGGCTGCGTACACCCAGGCGCGTCAAGAGCGCTGGGCCGATCATCGCGCCGACCACCCCAGTGATCAACACGAACACCGCTGCCAAGGCCGCCACGCCGCCGATCTGCTCGGCCACCAGCATGGCAATCGGCGAGGTCACCGACTTGGGCGCCATGGTCATCAGCACCCGGTGCTCGGCCCCGAACCACCACCCCAACGCCACACACAGGCCAGTGGCCAACACCCCGCCTACCACCAGCGTAGTAAAAATCGGCCAGAACAATTGCCGAATCCGTCGCAGGTTCAGATAAAGCGGCACGGCCAAGGCCACGGTCGCAGGCCCCAGCAGGATGCCCATGATCTCGGTGCTCTTGCGGTATTCGGCGTAACTCAGGCCGCAGGTGAGCAGCACGCCAATCACCAGCAACATCGACACCAGCACCGGCTGCAGGAAGATCCAGCGGGTTTTCTCGAACCCCGCCAGCACCAGTTGATAGGCGCCCAGGGTAATACCGATACCGAACAGCGGATGATGAATGACCGCCGTCCAGGCGCCCTGCCAGTCAAGGATCATTGGTCCTTCTCCTTGCGCTTGACCATCTGCTGCATCAGCACACCGACAAAGCCCATGGCGATCACCAGCGACAACACCAACGCCCCGACGATGGCCCAGAAATCCGCCACGATGTCCTTGGCGTACACCATCACCCCCACGGCCGGCGGCACCAGCAGCAGCGGCAGGTAACGCAACAGGCTGCCGGCCGCCAGGCTCAGGGGCTCGCCGACTTCACCGCGCCAGACCAGAAAGCCCAGCATCAGCAACAAGCCGATGATCGGCCCCGGCAGCACCGGCACCAGCAAATGATTGATCGCGGTGCCGATCAGTTGAAACAGCACCAGCCAGGTCAGGCCACGTAACAGCATCCCGCTCTCTCCCCCTCAAAGCTCGCGCGCATTATATAAGCATGCCCGCCCTATGCTCCGGCATTCGCCAAAAGCATGTTGGGTTGACCGGGCTGATTGCCCATGATGATCTACATTGGTTCTCTGTTACCGATAAAAACGCCCGTTATCGATGGGCAAAAATGATGAACCAAGGAGAGACGCAATGCCCTATGTACCCGTAGCGCAGCTCAAAGATTACGTCGGCAAGGAACTGGGACGTTCCGAATGGCTCACCATCGACCAGGCGCGCATCAACCTGTTCGCAGAGGCCACCGGCGATCATCAGTTCATCCACGTCGACCCGGTCAAGGCCGCGCAAACCCCGTTCGGCAGCACCATCGCCCATGGGTTCCTGTCGCTGTCGCTGATGCCCAAGCTGATGGAAGACATCCTGATCATGCCCGAAGGCTTGAAGATGGCCGTCAACTATGGCCTGGACAGCGTGCGCTTTATCCAGCCGGTGAAAGTGAACTCCAAGGTGCGCCTGAACGTCACCCTCACTGACGTCACCGAGAAGAAGCCCGGCCAATGGCTGTTCAAGGCCACCGCCACCCTGGAAATCGAAGGCCAGGAGAAGCCGGCTTACATTGCCGAGTCACTGTCACTGTGCTTCGTATAACCACCACACCCCCACTGTAGGAGCGAGCTAGCTCGCGAAGGTCGTCAACGATAACGCGTGCTGGCTGAATAAATGCGGCGCCTGTGAGTTTTTCGCGGGCAAGCCCGCTCCTACAGGTAATGGATCCTGCGCATAGACCACTAGGTTCGGCACCCCGGCTACGGCATACTCGGCGCTCAATTATCCGGATCCCGCTATGCGCCCACTCGCTCCCCTTGCCCTTGCCCTGTTGCTCACCGCTTGCGGAGACGGCGAATCGCTGTTGCCGCCCGATGCGCGCCTGCCCGATGGCGGCCGCTACCGTGGCGATGTGGTCAACGGCTTGCTGCAAGGCCAAGGCCGTGTGGACTACCCCAATGGCAGCTGGTACGCCGGCCAGTTCGACAAAGGCCAGTGGCACGGCCAGGGCGAATGGCATGGCAGCAATGGCGAAGTCTATAAAGGCGAATTCAAGCAGGGCCTGTTTGATGGCCAGGGCAGCCTGACCACTTCGGGCAGCAGCTACGTGGGCGGCTTCAAAAACGGTCGACGCAACGGCGAAGGCACCCTCAAAGAGGGGCAGATGACCTATCGCGGCGAATTCCAGGACGACCAGTACTCAGGCCTCGGCCGCCTGGAGTTGGCCGACGGCAGCCAGTACCAGGGCCAGTTCGCCCACGGCAAGCCCAATGGCGAAGGCCAGCGCAATGACGACAGTGGCAACCAGTTCAGCGGCCGTTTTGTCGATGGCCAACTGGAAGGCAATGGCACCTTCAACAGCGCCGAGGGCGATATCTATGTCGGCCAATTCAAGCAGAACCAGCTCAACGGCAAAGGCCGCTATGAGAACGCCGACGGCGATGTGTGGATCGGCCAGTTCAAGGAAGGCGCGCTGACCGGAAGAGGCGAATTGATCGGGGTCGATGGCAGCCACTATGTCGGTCAGTTCAGTGACTGGCGCTTTACCGGCGAAGGGCGCCTGAACCTCACCGATGGCAGTTTCTATATCGGTGGCTTCGACAGCGACAACTATCAAGGCCGTGGCACGCTCGTCCTCACCGACGGCACCGTGCAGTCCGGCACCTGGGTCAACGGCCTGCGCGTGCGCGACGCCGAGGGCAAGCTGCTGCCCGACCCGTTGGAGACCGGCATACTGGCCCAAGGCCGCTTGCTCGACGACGCCCTGGCGGCCGTACCGGCGTCCACCCCGGCCGTGGAGCTGTACTCCTTGGTGCTGGCGGGCGACGGCAAGCAAAGCGTGTTCTTGCGCGAGGCCGATTACGTCAGCAATCTGCTTGCCACCCGCTTTGGTGCTCGCGGACAGGTGCGCCTGGTCAACCACCGCGACCATATCGCCGACCGCCCCCTGGCCACTCGCGAAAGCCTGCGCCGCTCGGTACAAACCCTGGCCGAACGGACCGGGCCGGAAGACCTGGTGTTCATTTACATGACCAGCCATGGCACCCATGAGCATGAACTGGTGCTCGACCAACCGCGCATGGAACTGGCCGACCTGCCCGCCGATGAGCTGGCCGCTGTGCTCGCACCACTGAAAAACCGTGACAAGGTCATCGTGATCTCCGCGTGTTACTCCGGCGGCTTCATACCCGCACTCAAAGATGAGCGCACCCTGATCATGACCGCCTCCCGCGCGGACCGCGTGTCGTTCGGCTGCTCGGAAGAAGCAGACTTCACCTACTTCGGGGATGCCCTTTTCGCACAAGCTTTCAACCAAACGGACGATTTGCAACACGCCTTCAAACTGGCACAACTGCACGTGGCCGAACGCGAACAGGCGGACAATTTCGAAGCCTCCGAACCGCAGATCTGGGCGCCTAAGGGCGTGATCGCCCATTGGCAATTATTACGTAAACAGCAGGCACGAAAGGCGCTCGAAAGCGTCTCAATGAATAGCAAGGAAGCCAAAGGCAACTAAGCTGTAACGTGTAACAAGGGGGAAACACCATGTACCTGACACCGCAGCATATCTTGCTGGCCGGGGCCTCCGGCCTCACTGGCGAACACCTGCTCGACCGCCTGCTCAACGAACCCACCGTGACCCGCGTGCTGGCACCCAGCCGCAAACCATTGGCTGAACATCCACGCCTGGAAAACCCGGTGGGCGACCCGGCGGTGTTCCTGCCGCAACTGAGCGGCCGCGTGGATATTGCCTTCTGCTGCCTGGGCACCACGATCAAAAAGGCCGGCTCGGAAGCGGCCTTCCGTGCGGTCGACCTGGACATGGTGGTGGCCTTCGCCAAGCGCGCACGGGAACTGGGCGCGCGGCATCTGATCGTGATCAGCGCAATTGGCGCCGACCCGAAATCCTCGGTGTTTTACAACCGGGTCAAGGGGGAAATGGAACTGGCGCTCAGAGCGCAAGACTGGCCGCAGTTGACCATCGTACGTCCGTCGCTGCTGCTGGGTGAGCGACTGGAACCGCGCCTGGCCGAGCAGTTGGCCGGACCTTTGTCACGGCTTATTCCGGGCAAGTACCACGGTATTGAAGTCTGCGAACTGGCCCGCGCCATGTGGCGCCTGGCGCTGGAAGAACAGGATGGCGTGCGGGTGGTGGAGTCGGACGAGTTGCGCAAGCTCGGCAAGTAATGATGCAGGTCTGGTACTGATCGTTCCCACGCTCTGCGTGGTAACGCCGGTTATGACGCTCTGCGTCATGCTTGGGACGCGGAGCGTCCCCGACTGCATTCCCACGCGGAGCGTGGGAACGATCCAACCCAGGCAGCCACTGTCTTACAGCCCGCCCGTAGCGTTGAAGCCCACACCCAGCACCGTCAACACCGACAGTGGCAACAACAAAGTATCGAGCAACGCACTAGCCGGCAGGTCGAGATGGGGATAGCTCGGGGCCTCGGCACCAAAGCGGTCCTTGGCGCAGCAGCCACCATTGATCGCGTACAGATCCAGCCGCGTGCCGGCATACACCACCGGTGCGCCCGCTTGCGCCGCATCCAGCGTGCGCGCCGTGGCGCAGCCGGTAAGTTGCAGCGCCATCAACAGCAGCAGCGCTTTATTCATCGCCGCCCAGATGGTGCTCACCCCAACGCGGCAGCATGTCCTGGGGAATGTTCAACAGGTTGAGAATGCGCGCCACCACAAAGTCCACCAGGTCATCGATGGTCTGCGGCTGGTGATAGAAGCCAGGCGACGCGGGCAGAATGGTCACGCCCATATTCGACAACTTGAGCATGTGCTCCAGGTGAATGCTCGAATACGGCGCTTCGCGCGGCACCAGGATCAATTGGCGGCGCTCCTTCAGGGTCACGTCTGCCGCCCGTTCGATCAGGTTATTGCAGGCGCCCGTGGCAATCGCCGACAAGGTGCCGGTGGAACATGGCACCACCACCATGGCCGCCGGCGCACCGGAGCCTGAAGCCACCGGCGACATCCAGTCCTCTTTGCCGTAGACCTTGATCTGCCCCGCCGCCGCACCGGTGTACTCGGTAAGGAACGCCTGCATCGTCTGCACCTTGGACGGCAGCGCGACATCGGTCTCGGTCGCCAGCACCAACTGCGCCGCCTTGGAGATCAGAAAATGCACCTCACGGTCTTCACGCACCAGGCAATCGAGCAGGCGCAGGCCATAGGGCGCACCGGATGCGCCGGTCATCGCCAGGGTAATGCGTTCCGGCCCGCTCATTTCAGTGCCTCGGCCAGCTTGCCGTGCAGGCCGCCGAAGCCGCCGTTGCTCATGACCACCACGTGCGTGCCGGGCTGGGCCAAGGACTTCACCTGCTCAATGATGCCTTCGAGCGAATCGCAGACTGTCGAGGGTACGGTGCACAGCGCAGCAATCGCGGGCAAATCCCAGCCAAGGTTGGCCGGTGCATACCACACCACCTGGTCGGCATCGTTGACGCTTTCAGGCAGGCCATCACGGTGCGCGCCGAGCTTCATGGAGTTGGAACGCGGTTCGACGATGGCGATGATCTGCGCATCGCCCACGCGCTTGCGCAGGCCATCCAGGGTGGTGGCAATTGCGGTTGGGTGGTGGGCAAAGTCGTCGTAAATGGTAATCCCCTTCACGTCGGCGACTTTCTCCATGCGCCGCTTCACACTCTTGAATGCGCTCAAGGCGGCGATGCCCATGGCCGGCACCACGCCGACATGCCGAGCGGCAGCCAGGCTCACCAAGGCGTTGGCCACGTTGTGCTGGCCAGTCATGCCCCAGTCGACGATGCCTTGGGCCTGGCCTTCGAACAGCACTTCAAACCGCGAACCGTCGTCGCTGAGCAACCTGGCCTGCCACTGCCCACCCGCGCCGGTAGTTTGCACCGGGGTCCAGCAGCCCATGTCGATCACACGCTGCAACGCAGGCTCGGTGGTGGGATGAATGACCAGGCCTTCGCTGGGAATGGTGCGCACCAAGTGATGGAACTGCCGCTCAATCGCCGGCAGATCGGGGAAGATATCCGCGTGATCAAACTCAAGGTTGTTGAGGATCGCCGTGCGCGGGCGGTAGTGGACGAACTTGGAGCGCTTGTCAAAAAAGGCGCTGTCGTATTCATCGGCCTCGATCACAAAAAACGGTGTCTCACCCAGGCGCGCCGACACCGAGAAGTTCTGCGGCACACCGCCAATCAGGAAGCCCGGGCTCATGCCCGCATGTTCCAGCACCCAGGCCAGCATGCTGCTGGTGGTGGTCTTACCATGAGTGCCCGCCACTGCCAGGACCCAACGGCCTTGCAGCACATGGTCGGCCAGCCACTGGGGGCCGGAGACGTAAGGCAAGCCATTGTTCAGTACGTATTCCACCGCCGGGTTGCCGCGCGACATAGCGTTGCCGATGACGACCAGGTCCGGCACCGGGTCGAATTGCGCGGGGTCGTAACCTTGGGTCAGCTCAATCCCTTGCGCCTGTAGCTGCGTGCTCATGGGTGGATAAACATTGGCATCGGAGCCTGTTACGTGATGGCCCAGCTCTTTGGCCAGAACCGCCATCGAACCCATGAACGTACCGCAGATACCCAGAATATGAATGTGCATAGTCGACCTCGTAAACATCGAGGCAGGTTAGCGTAGGGTGGGAAAGTTCGCACGCATTAGCTGAGGGCGAAACGCCCGCCGGTAGGATCCGGCGGGCAAAAGGGATGACTTAAACCTTGGTGCCCGCGTTGTTAAGCTCAGCGCCTTTCAAGGTCATGATTCGGTCAGCGGTTTTTTTCAAGACGTGGTACCGACGCTCGATCGCGCCTAAGCGGCCACCGGTACCAGGGGACGTTTGCGACTCGACGTGAGGTTTGAAAATCAGCTCGTTGTCCTCGGCCAGTTGTTTCATATGGGTTTCTGAAACGTCCAGTAACTGCTCAAGGTTACTCATGCGTGCCCCGCGCTCCTTGGGCCAGTCGTCGCCCATGACAAGCCGGTCTCCGGTGTTTCCCGCCAGCGTGATGATGAGATTGGCAAACTCCACCATCACTTTTTCTATGCGATCCAGATGGCGTGTGGCCCCAGGCGCAGGCTCATCGGGTGTGGATGGCGTAACGGCTGGCGGCGCTGGCTTCTGATCGGCCTGCACAACGCCAGGCAAATGCGGTGGCGGTGGCGCCACTGGCGACGGTACGTATTGGCCCTTGATCGCTTCCCCCGCAGCCACGGACCCGGCATATGCGCCCACATTGATCGGCGCGCTGACCATGCCATTGATGCCTGCGTTGATGAACGCGTCCTTAATCATCTTGCCGGTAGAGGGCGATGTAGAAATAACGCCCGCCTTGACC
>NZ_WKCD01000339.1:0-5274 GCF_021606625.1 Pseudomonas sp. PA-4-8C | reverse complement strand
GGTCAGCGACACGATCACCAGCAACACGGCGGCGCCGAGAAGCGAACGCAAGCCACGTGGGGCGTTGGCGTCGAGGGTGAACTGCCACCAGAGTTGATGGCTGTAGGGCACGTCCTGATAGGCAAACAGCAGCAGCCAGATCGAGGCACCGAGCACACACACACTGGCCACCAGGTACAGCGGCGAAAACGGCAACTCGGTCAGGCGACTGGCGCGGTAGAACGAGCGGCGGAAGATGGCCAGCAGCACTGCGGTCATGGTCATCAGGCTGGCTTCTTCCCAGTCGAAGCCTTTAAGCAGCGAGAGCAGGGCGCCAACCAGCAGCAACACCATGGTCAGCATCCAGGCGGCCGACAACCGCCGGCGCAGGCCCTGGGCGAGCAACAGGCACAACACGCCGATCAGGCTGGCACCGAAGTGCGACGCGTCAATCAGACGATGAGGGATCAGGAAGCCGATGTTTTCCAGGCGTGAGTCGATTTCTGGCGTGGCGCCGGAAAACAGCAGGACCACGCCGGACAAAAAAACCAGGACGGCCAATACTGGCGCTGCCAGCCCCGACGCTACCCGCAGGCTCTGCTGGGTCTGGAACAGGCGCTGGGCCTCGTTGACCAGCAGGAACACACAGGCGATCAGCAGAGGCAGCACCACGTAGATCATGCGGTACAGCAGCAAGGCCGCGGCCAGGGGCGCGGCACCGAGTTTGTCGGCAAAGGCCGCCAGCAGGATCGCTTCGAATACGCCCACGCCGCCCGGCACATGGCTGAGCACACCGGCGGCCAGGGCCAGCAGGTACACCAACAGGAACGGGCCGAAGGGCGGCGCTTCCGGCAACAGCAGATACAGCACGGTAGCGGCCGCGGCGACGTCCAGTGCGGTGATGATCAGTTGCAGGAACGTCAGGCGTCGGCCTGGCAGGCGCAGGGTACGGCGCCCGGCCTTGACCAGCAGGTTGTCGGGGTAGGGCTGTTCCGGCAGGCGGCGGCGATAGATGCCGATGCACAGCAGCACCGACAACAGCAGCACGGCGCCGGCAATGCCACCGAGCAGGCTTTGCGATAAATGCAGGTAAGTGGAAGCGGCCGGCAAGTTGCTCAACGTGGCCAGCGCGGCCAGCGGCGGCAGGGCACAGCCAAGGGCCAGGCTGGCGAATACGGTCATGTGCGCCACTTCCGAGGCGCCGATGCCATGCCGTGCATATAAACGGTAACGCACCGAACCCCCCGAGAGCATCGACAAGCCAATGGCGTTGCCGATAGCAAAGGCGGTGAAACCACCCAGGGCCAGGGTCTTGGCGGGCAATTGCACGCCGGCATAACGCGCGCCGGAGAACTCATAGCCGAGCAGGATTACAAAACCGGCGACCGCCGCCGCAAAGGCCCCCAATAGGGCCGGCTTGGGCACTTCCAGGATCGAATCGTGCAGGGCGTAGAGGTCCAGCTCCAGCAGCAGGTGCCGGCAGGCGATCAGAGCGATTGCAAACAGCAGAAGCGTCACGGCCAGGCCGATGGGCTGGCGGTATTTGCTCAACAGGTCCAGCCACCGCAAACGGGTGGGAGTGATCGGTTGTTCTGCTGTGACGGTGTCTTGTGGTTCAGACGAGTTGGCGCGCATCAATCACCTCGTGGATTGTGCGCGACAGGATGGAGGTATCCAGCCAAGTTACCAATCCCTATGGACAAAATAATTACAAATATTAACGCGGATCACCGGGCGCGGCGACTGCGGCCATTGGTCGTAGAGGGGGAGCGCTTGAGCAGTGAGCATAGCGTGCAATGAGATGGACTCTGCAAACCGTCTACGGTTTCATGAAAGATGCCATGCCATTGTTTCAGAAGAACTTTTTCGTCAGATACAAAAAAGGCCACTCTTTCGAGTAGCCTTTTTTGATGTTTGGTTGCGGGAGCCGGATTTGAACCGACGACCTTCGGGTTATGAGCCCGACGAGCTACCAGACTGCTCCATCCCGCGTCTGTGTGTCGGCATTCTACAGAGGAACGCGAGTGTGTCAACCTGTGAATCAAACAAAAGCGCTTGTGGTTCAATCGGTTAGCTCTCCAAAGAGGGGGCGTGAAGTGCTCTGGGCCAGTCAGGCCAAGGCTTTCAGCTCTATCGGAAGCCCGAATTCGATTGAAAAAATAAATTCATCAAGGAAACTTCCTACCACTTGGAAGGAAGAATCAAACTACTGGTGCTATATACAGGTGTGAATGCGATACTGGCCACCCGTTGGTTCACACCCCGTTTATATGACGCAGCGCAAAATCATCCACGTTGACTGTGATTGCTTCTACGCCGCCATCGAGATGCGTGACGACCCGAGCCTGGCGCAAAAGCCCTTGGCGGTGGGCGGTTCGGCGGACCGGCGGGGGGTGATCGCTACCTGCAACTACGAGGCGCGAGCGTATGGGGTGCGTTCGGCGATGTCGTCACGTCATGCCTTGAAGCTCTGCCCGGACTTGACCATTGTTAAGCCGCGCATGGATGCCTATAAAGAAGCGTCGAAAGAAATCCAACTGATCTTCCGCGACTACACCGACTTGATCGAGCCGTTGTCGCTGGATGAGGCTTACCTCGACGTGTCTGACAGCCCGCATTTTGGCGGCAGCGCCACGCGTATTGCTCAGGACATTCGGCGCCGGGTTTCTAACCAGTTGCATATCACCGTGTCGGCCGGCGTGGCGCCCAACAAGTTTTTGGCCAAGATCGCCAGCGACTGGAAAAAACCCAACGGCCTGTTCGTGATCACGCCGGACCAAGTCGAAGACTTTGTCTCGCAGTTGCGTGTCAGCAAGCTGCATGGCGTGGGCAAGGTCACCGCCGACAAGCTGGCGCGCCTGGGCATCGAAGACTGCCTGCAATTGCGCGACTGGAACAAACTGGCACTGGTGCGCGAATTCGGCAGTTTTGGCGAGCGCCTGTGGAGCTTGGCGCGTGGGATTGATGATCGCGTGGTGCAAAATGACAGCCGTCGGCAATCCATCAGTGTAGAAAATACCTTCGACGTGGACCTGCCGGACCTTTCAAGTTGCCTGGCGAAACTGCCGGAACTGATGGAAACCCTGGCCGGGCGCATGGCGCGTATCGACAGCAGCTACCGTGCGGGCAAGCCGTTCGTCAAAGTTAAGTTTCATGACTTTACCCAGACGACGCTGGAGCAGGCCGGGGCAGGGCGGGATCTGGAGAGTTATGAACAGTTGATGACCCAGGCGTTCAATCGCGGGGGCAAGCCGGTGCGGTTGCTGGGGATAGGCGTACGGTTGCTAGACCTGAGCGGCGGCAACGAACAGCTCGAGTTTTCCTGGTAAAAACCCGAAACAAATGTGGGAGCTGACCTGCCTGCGATAGCGGAGTGTCAGTCAAGAATGCTTTAACTGATACACCGCTATCGCAGGCAAGCCAGCTCCCACAGTTTGATCTTCACAGGTATTGCACGATCAGCGTGCGCCAGGATCGGCGACTAACCGCCCCCCATCCTTGGTCAACGCCTGCACAAACTCCTGCTGCAACTCCGGATCATTGCGCGTCAGTTCAATCAGGCTTTGTTCCAGCTCGCTGGCTTCTTCTTCCAGGCCCAGCTCCGACAAGCGTTTGACCCGGTGTACCCACTGGTTCACTTCGTCATCTTCCAGGTCGTCGTAGATCAGGGCATGGGCTTCGAGCAACTTGCTGCGCAGCGTGTTGCTGACCGCCAGGGTCGAGTCGGTATGCACGTCGTCCTGGCCATCCTCCACACTGATTTTCAGCGTGGTGACGCGGTTCAGGTCTTGCTCGGCAAACGGGCTGTCCAACAGGTTCAGGCGCAGTATGCCGTTGCGGTCCGTGGTCAGTTCGTGGGTCTGCTTGCCGGCGGTGACTTGTACCGGGCGCTCGCTCCAGGGCAGGCTCGAATACTCCAGGCGCTTGTCACGCTGGACTTCATCGATAGCGGCCAGGTTCTGTTGCGCACGGCCGTGGGATTGCACGTTCATGAACGGGTTGATGCCGTCCACGCCGTAGCTCAACCAGTCACGGGTCACGCTCGTGGGCAGGTTGCCGAGGGCGAAGATGTTCGCCACGTTGGCACCCACGCCCGCCACCAACGCCACGGCACCCAGGGGCATCTCATAGAGTTTGCGCCAAGGCTGGTAGGGCGTGTAGCGGTCGTAGCGACGGGTGACTTCGAATTCGGTGACCTCGAAGGTCTTCTGCTCATGAATGCGAACCCGGCGTTGCGGCAGCTCCAACACTTTGGGTTCGCCTACATCGATCTGCAGGCTGTGGTCGAGCAACTTACGCTCGACCCGCTCCTCGTGCTCGCTGCGTTGCGACATCTGATTGGCGCAGCCGCTGACCAGCAGGGCGCCGCACAAGGCGGCGCCCCCCAGGGCTCTGGTGTTTCGCTTGAACATGACTTCTCTTGATCTGGTTTTCAGCGACGAATACGCGCCTGGAGGAAAGACAGCACGTCAGCCACCGGCAACGGTTGGGCTTCGGCTTCGGTCCGGCTCTTGTATTCCAGATTGCCATCCGCCAGGCCGCGGTCACTGACCACGATCCGGTGCGGGATGCCAATCAGTTCCATGTCGGCGAACTTGATGCCCGGGCTGGTTTTCTTGTCCCGGTCATCGAGCAGCACTTCAAAACCGGCAGCGGTGAGCTCCGCGTACAGCTTGTCAGTGGCTTCGCGCACTTGCTCGGTTTCATAGCGCAACGGCACCAGGGCCACCTGGAACGGCGCCAGGGCGTCACTCCAGATGATGCCTTTCTCGTCGTTGTTCTGCTCGATGGCAGCGGCAACCACGCGGGACACGCCGATGCCGTAGCAGCCCATGTCCAGGGTGATCGGCTTGCCGTTCTCGCCCAGTACTTCGCACTTCATCGCCTTGCTGTACTTGTTGCCCAGCTGGAAGATGTGCCCGACTTCGATGCCGCGCTTGATCTCCAGGGTGCCCTTGCCATCCGGGCTCGGGTCGCCGGCCACGACGTTGCGCAGGTCGGCCACGGTCGGAACCGGCAGGTCACGCTCCCAGTTCACGCCGAAGTAGTGCTTGTCGTCGATGTTGGCGCCGATACCGAAGTCGCTCATCAGCTCTACCGAACGGTCGATGATGATCGGCAGCGGCAGGTTCAGCGGGCCGAGGGAACCGGCACCGGCGCCAATGGCGTCGCGCAGTTCGGCATCGGTGGCCATGACCAGCGGGCTGGCTACGCCAGGCTGGTTGGCGGCCTTGATTTCGTTGAGCTCGTGGTCGCCACGGATCACCAGGGCGATCAGCTTGCCTTCTTCTTCGG
>NZ_WKCD01000338.1:0-5296 GCF_021606625.1 Pseudomonas sp. PA-4-8C | reverse complement strand
GACCGTCAGCGCTTGCGCCATGGCCGCCACTGAAGTCGTCAACCTGAACAACCGCACCAGCGCCGACCTGCTGCCCGTGGCGCAGAACTTCATCGGCAAGGACGGCACCGTCAGCGCCTACGGCAACCAACTTATCGTTAACGCTGAGCCCGCCAAGATCGAGGGCTTGCGCGCACTGCTCGGCCAATTGGATACACCGGCCAAACGCCTGCTGATCACCGTCGATACCAACGAGAACAACCAGCAGAACAGCGGTGACAGCCAGACCCGCATCATCAGCTACGGCACTGCCAGCCGCGACGGTGGCGTGCAGCAGATCCAGGCCAGCGAAGGCGTGCCTGCGCTGATCCAGGTCGGCCAGAGCGTACCGCTGACCACCACGCAACAGGACAGCTATGGCCGTCTGCAAAACCAGACCCAGTATCGCAACGTCACCCAGGGCTTTTACGTGACCGCCAGCGTCACTGGCGAAACCGTACACCTGGCCATCAGTACCAACCGTGACCGCATGAGCCAGGAACGTCCCGATGTAGTGAACGTGCAAAGCACCGACACAACTGTCAGCGGCCGCCTGGGCGAATGGATCCCCCTGGCCGGCATCAATCGCGAAACCCAGGCGGACAAATCCTCTACAACCCGCAGCTACTCTACTCAGGGCCGCGATGACCTGACTTTACGGGTCAAGGTCGACACCCTGAACTGAAGCACCGAAAACTGACTGGCAAGTCGCATTAGACTAAAGATGTAGTGCTTTAAAAAAAGCACTACAAAACATTTGACGAGCCAAAAAAGCATGGGCATGATGGCCTCGCTCCCGCTAATCAGGGGCCCTGGCAAGGGCCTTCGGATCGCTGCTCTAAGCTACCCACCTGAGCCGATTCGTGTCTGTACCGCCCACAAGGTGTGTTTGACGTTGGTTGCGACTGGAACGAAGTTGTCCCGAGGGACGGAAGCTAACCAGGTAACCCGGCTACACACTGATGGATCGTACCAAGGCCCACGACGCCCGAAGACCGTTCGCAGTTTGCCCTTACCTGCTCAACTCCCCCCTTTGAGCCCCATCGTTCATCCCGTCGCCTACCTCCGTCAGATTTGACTTGAACACCAAAGCTTCTGGTCAGCGAGCAACCCTACCCAGGCAACGAATGCCGGGCTGGCAAACGGATACTTCAAACAAGACGCGACGAGGTTTTTCCCCATGGCACTGACACGCGAACAGCAAATTGCAGCCCTTGAAAAAGACTGGGCTGAAAACCCACGCTGGAAAGGCGTAACCCGCGCTTATTCCGCTGCTGACGTCGTCCGCCTGCGTGGCTCGGTTCAACCTGAGCACACCTTTGCAAAACTCGGCGCCGAGAAGCTGTGGAACCTGGTCACCCAAGGCGCCAAGCCGTCCTTCCGTCCCGACAAAGATTTCGTCAACTGCATGGGCGCCCTCACTGGCGGCCAGGCAGTCCAGCAGGTAAAAGCCGGTATCCAGGCGATCTACCTGTCCGGCTGGCAAGTGGCAGCGGACAACAACTCCGCTGAATCCATGTACCCCGACCAATCGCTGTACCCGGTGGACTCGGTGCCAACCGTGGTCAAGCGCATCAACAACTCGTTCCGTCGTGCCGACCAGATCCAGTGGAAAGCCGGCAAGAACCCAGGCGATGAAGGCTACATCGACTACTTCGCGCCAATCGTGGCCGACGCCGAAGCCGGTTTCGGCGGCGTACTCAACGCCTACGAACTGATGAAAAGCATGATCGAGGCAGGCGCTGCCGGCGTGCACTTCGAAGACCAGTTGGCCTCGGTGAAAAAATGCGGCCACATGGGCGGCAAGGTACTGGTACCGACCCAGGAAGCCGTACAGAAGCTGACCGCCGCTCGCCTGGCCGCTGACGTGGCCGGTACGCCGACCATCATCCTGGCCCGTACCGACGCCAACGCAGCAGACCTGCTGACCTCGGACTGCGACCCGTACGACCAGCCGTTCGTCACCGGCGAACGCACCCAGGAAGGCTTCTACAAAGTGCGCGCCGGCCTCGACCAGGCTATCGCCCGTGGCCTGGCCTACGCGCCGTACGCCGACCTGATCTGGTGCGAAACCGCCAAGCCGGACCTGGACGAAGCACGCCGCTTTGCCGAAGCGATCAAGAAGGAATACCCGGACCAACTGCTGTCCTACAACTGCTCGCCTTCCTTCAACTGGAAGAAGAACCTGGACGACGCGACCATCGCCAAGTTCCAGCGTGAGCTGTCGGCCATGGGCTACAAGCACCAGTTCATCACCCTGGCCGGTATCCACAACATGTGGCACAGCATGTTCAACCTGGCGCACGACTACGCCCGCAACGACATGACTGCCTACGTGAAGCTGCAGGAGCAGGAATTCGCTGACGCCGCCAAAGGCTACACCTTCGTGGCGCACCAGCAGGAAGTGGGCACCGGCTACTTCGACGACATGACCACCGTAATCCAGGGCGGCACCTCGTCCGTGACCGCGCTGACCGGCTCGACCGAAGAAGAGCAGTTCCACTAAGTACCGCGTACACGGCCACTGCGGCCCCACGGAAGACCTAACCGCAGTGCCGCGCAACAATCACGCCCCGACTGGTTCGGGGCGTTTTTTTTGCCTAGGAATCACCGAAAATCAATGGTGGGAGCTGGCTTGCCTGCGATGGCGGTGGGTCAGAGGCAGGTGTTCAGCTGATTCGCTGATATCGCAGGCAAGCCAGCTCCCACATTGACCGCGCCCTATCCATAGTTTTTTGCTAAAAACATTGATCCAGAGCGGTATCCGCACAGGCCCAATCGGGTAAAAGAGCCGTTGCAGCAACTAAGCAGCACTCAAGCAAGTAACGCTAACTTCCCGCGCCACATGAGAAACACTCGCTTAAACCTCTGCGCAAACAATATTCATTATCATTTGGCGCTTGAAAACTTCGTTACATCTTAAACAAAACATATTTGATGAAAAGCCCGCTAATGCCCACACCACAAGGGCTACAGCCCCAAGAAGGTGCACTATGTGCTTATTCCACCGAATAATTTCGCCCTGGGAATTTTACTTGCCCGGTGTTTAGCCATAAAATCACCGCGATTGATTGCAGTGCGACATATCGTCACTGCATCGTTACTTTTTCGAGCTCAGAGACCTTTGCTCTCTGTTAAGGATTTCCAGCATGACCGACGCGACAGGACTCATGGCCCACAACTGGGGCTTTGCCATTTTCCTCCTCGGTGTTGTAGGCCTTTGCGCCTTCATGCTCGGCGTGTCCAGCCTCCTCGGGTCAAAAGCCTGGGGCCGCAGCAAAAACGAACCGTTCGAATCCGGCATGCTGCCTACAGGTGGCGCCCGCTTGCGGCTCTCAGCCAAATTCTATCTGGTCGCGATGTTGTTCGTGATCTTCGATATCGAAGCCCTCTTTCTCTTTGCATGGTCTGTGTCCGTCCGCGAAAGCGGCTGGACCGGATTCGTCGAAGCTCTCGTTTTCATAGCAATTCTGTTGGCAGGTCTTGTCTACCTGTTCCGAGTGGGCGCCCTTGACTGGGCTCCGGAAGCTCGTCGCAAGCGGCAAGCGAAGCTGAAACAATGAGGCTTTGGCAATGCAATACAATCTCACCAGGATCGACCCGGATGCTCCTAACGAGCAGTACCCCATCGGCGAACGGGAAACCGTTTCCGACCCGTTAGAAGACCAAGTCCACAAAAACATCTACATGGGCAAGCTGGAAGACGTGCTGAGTGGTGCGGTCAACTGGGGGCGTAAAAACTCCCTGTGGCCGTACAACTTCGGCCTTTCGTGCTGCTACGTGGAAATGACCACCGCCTTCACGGCGCCCCACGACATCGCGCGCTTTGGCGCCGAAGTGATCCGGGCCTCGCCGCGCCAGGCGGATTTCATGGTTATCGCCGGTACCTGCTTCATCAAGATGGCGCCGATCATCCAGCGTCTCTATGAGCAAATGCTCGAACCAAAATGGGTTATCTCCATGGGTTCGTGCGCCAACTCCGGTGGCATGTACGACATCTACTCGGTCGTCCAAGGGGTGGACAAGTTCCTGCCCGTGGACGTCTACGTGCCTGGCTGCCCGCCCCGTCCCGAAGCGTTCCTGCAAGGCTTGATGCTGTTGCAGGAATCGATTGGCAAGGAGCGTCGCCCACTGTCCTGGGTGGTCGGTGATCAAGGCGTTTATCGCGCCGAGATGCCGTCTCAAAAGGAACAGCGCCGCGAACAGCGAATCGCAGTCACCAACCTGCGCAGCCCCGACGAAGTCTGATCCAGCCCGCTTCTTTTATAGAACGAAAACCTGGCTTCATTCTTTACGTTGACCGAAAGCGATAAAAAACCATGACTACAGGCAGTGCTCTGTACATCCCGCCTTATAAGGCAGACGACCAGGATGTGGTTGTCGAACTCAATAACCGTTTTGGCCCTGACGCCTTCACCGCCCAGGCCACACGCACCGGTATGCCGGTGCTGTGGGTGGCGCGTGCCAGGCTCGTCGAAGTCCTGACCTTCCTGCGCAACCTGCCCAAGCCGTACGTCATGCTCTATGACCTGCATGGCGTGGACGAGCGTCTGCGCACCAAGCGCCAGGGCCTGCCGAGCGGCGCCGATTTCACCGTGTTCTACCACCTGATGTCGCTGGAACGTAACAGCGACGTGATGATCAAGGTTGCCCTGAGCGAGAGCGACCTGAGCATCCCGACCGTGACCGGTATCTGGCCGAACGCTAGCTGGTACGAGCGTGAAGTCTGGGACATGTTCGGTATCGACTTCCCCGGCCACCCGCACCTGACGCGCATCATGATGCCGCCGACCTGGGAAGGTCACCCGCTGCGCAAGGACTTCCCTGCCCGCGCCACCGAATTCGACCCGTTCAGCCTCAACCTGGCCAAGCAGCAACTGGAAGAAGAAGCCGCGCGCTTCCGCCCCGAAGACTGGGGCATGAAGCGTTCCGGCACCAATGAGGACTACATGTTCCTCAACCTGGGCCCGAACCACCCTTCGGCCCACGGTGCTTTCCGTATCATCCTGCAACTGGACGGCGAAGAAATCGTCGACTGCGTCCCGGACATCGGCTACCACCACCGTGGCGCCGAGAAGATGGCCGAGCGTCAGTCCTGGCACAGCTTCATCCCGTACACCGACCGTATCGACTACCTCGGCGGCGTGATGAACAACCTGCCTTACGTGCTCTCGGTCGAGAAGCTCGCCGGTATCAAGGTGCCGGACCGCGTCGACACCATCCGCATCATGATGGCCGAGTTCTTCCGGATCACCAGCCACCTGCTGTTCCTGGGTAC
>NZ_WKCD01000337.1:0-5301 GCF_021606625.1 Pseudomonas sp. PA-4-8C | reverse complement strand
CTCATCTTCAGGGGCAGAACCGCCGCTATGTAAGCCCGGTGATCCAGCTAAGGCAAAACCTGGATCTTTACGCAAACGTGCGGCCGGTCACTGACATCACGGGCGAAAATCGATTCCGTTTTGTCGTCATCCGGGAAAACACTGAAGGGCTGTACGCCGGTCTGGATTATGGACGGATACCTGATCAATTCCTGCCCTTGCTGCAAGAGCGGGAAGCATTGGGCGCGCCATGGCGTCGTGAAGGGCAGGAGGACGCGACCATTTCCGTGCGCCTACAAACGCGCAGCGGGCTTGAGCGCATCTTCGAATACGCATTTGACTATGCGTCCCGGCATGGATTCGACCGGGTCACCTTCGTAGACAAACCCATGGTACTTCGTCACAGCAGCGCTTTCACTCGAGGTGTATTTGAAAGTGTCGCCAAGGGATACCCCGGCATTGAGGGCGTAATCGAGAACGTGGACGCAGTAGCGCTTTGGATGGTGCAACGCCCGGAGCGTTTCTCCGTTGTAGTGGCTGAGAATATGTTCGGCGATATCCTTTCTGATCTCGGCGCAGGCGTCATGGGTGGCCTGGGTTTCGCCCCGAGTGGGAACTTCGGAAAGCTGGGCGCATATTTCGAGCCGGTCCACGGCAGCGCTCCGGCCCATGCAGGGCTCAACAAAGCCAATCCCAGCGCGATGTTCATGACCATCGCTCTGATGCTCGAGCATCTGGGTTATCCGCAGGAAGCACAATACGTGACGGCGGCGGTCAGCCGGGTGGCGCGTTCAAGCGTGCGCACCTATGACATGGGGGGGTCGCACTCCACCGCGCAGGTTGGCGAAGCCATTATTGGAGAATGCGTTTCCATGGCCGCGCTGAACTGGGCCCAACCTTGCGTTCCAACCTCACCCCTGGGAGCAACACATGCCCAAGCTCTTTGAATCGGTCCAACTCTCTCAAGCATTGCTGGACGAATGCGAACAATTGGATACCGCGTCACTGTCCGATGCCCTGGACAGCCTTGGCGTTTCTGGCGGCCTTCTGGGCATCACCACCCAAGTTCCTGGTAGTCGCTGCGTGGGCATTGCTTTTACCGTGCAGTATGAGCCGGTCGGAGATTCTCATGGGTTCAAAAATGCGGCCAATTATATTGATCAGGTCCCGCCTGGAGCCGTGATCGTCAGCTCCAATGCGGGGCGCCAAGACTGCACGGTATGGGGCGATATCATGACGCACTTCGCCGTGGCCAGAGGCATAAAAGGCACTGTAATTGATGGAGTGGCCAGGGACATCGATACCGTCGTCAAGCTGGGGTATCCCCTGTTCAGCCGCGGACGGTTCATGCAGTCCGCAAAAAACCGGACTCAGCTCAAAGCGGTGCAGGTCTCGCTTGAGATCGGTGGCGTCACCGTCAATCCTGGAGACCTGCTGGTCTGCGATGGCAGCGGCTGCCTTGTCATTGCGCAGCATATAGCGGCCGAAGTTATTCGCCGTGCGCGTGCCGTAGAACACACCGAACGCCAGATTATCGGAGCGATAACCGCGGGGGCGTCATTAGAGGAGGCTCGCAAGACCTACCGCTACGACCAGCCGTGGCTGGGTGCTGCTCAGAAGGTAGAAGCGGAGTTAGCCCAATGAGCCTTTCGCATGAGCTATCCGCCAGCGCCAGGGTCTTGAGCGCGCCGTTGAAACCGCACTGCTTCACAGACAAGGGTTCAGTCACTCAAGAGTTCAAGAAAGCGATGCGTCGCCTGACCTCCACGGTCACTCTTATTGCGACTGAACATGAGGGCGCACCTTTTGGGATGGCTGCAACCGCCGTAACGTCGGTGTGTACAGACCCTTCCTCCATCCTTGTCTGCATTAATCACGGGGCAAGCATGTACAGGCCTCTGATTGGTCATGGAAGGTTTTCGGTGAACTTGCTTCGGGTTGGCCAAGAGGACTTGGTGAAGGTTTTTGGTGGCGCAGTCACCGGCCCTGCCCGGTTCGAGACAGCCGACTGGCAACACTCCAACGGCCTACCGTATCTGCCCAGTGCCCAGGCTTCTCTTTTCTGCACCGTTGCCCAACGCATGAGCCATGGAACCCACGAAATAATCATCGGTCACGTCGACGACCTTGTCGTGGCGCAAGACATCACTCCACTGCTCTGGCAGGACGGGAAACCCACAGGTTCCATACCTGTAATGCCTTGAACACGCGTTTTTCACTATTGGAAGATAATCATGAAAATGGAATTGTTTGATCCTCAATCTGTTTCCGATGACACCGCGATTTATCTCGTGAATGTGGTGCATGTTGAAGAAGGCGCGCAGGACCTTGCGGTGGAAATACTGGAGGACACGGTCAACTATGTTGCGCGAACGTACAGTGCCTTTCAGTGGAGCCGTTTGATGAAGAGCACAGACGGCAAGACGGTCATCAACCAGGCTCAGTGGAGCGATCGTGGGCAGTTCGAATCGCTTTTCATCGACGAAGAGTTTTTATCACGTTATTCGCGCTTGAAAGAAACCGGTACCTGGGAATATCACTTGTACACCGTCGCCACCTACATCACCCCTGCCACCGCCCGCGAAACTGTCGGCTAACTGCAATCGCATGCGCAGCGCTTGGCGCTGCGCAATACCCAAGCCTATTCAATATTCGATCAAGGAAGAAGTTATGGCCGCAATCCGTTCAGCATTGACAACCTTCTTGGGCATCCAGCACCCACTGGTCCTCGCACCGATGGGAGGTGCATCAGGAGGACACCTGGCAGCCGCCGTTTCAAACGCAGGGGGGCTAGGCCTGGTGGGAGCAAGCTACGGAGATCCTGACTGGATGGTTCAACAGTTGTCGCTCATGCAGGATTTGAACAAGCCCTGGGGCGTCGGGCTGGTCATGTTCACGGTGGCGAAACGTTTCGAGCTACTGCATTTGGCACTGGAGTTCGGCCCGCAGGTTGTAGCGCTGTCCTTTGGTGACGCTCGTCCATTTATCGAGCCCATTCATCAAGCGAACGCCAAAGTCATCGTGCAAGTACATGACGTTGACCAGGCGTTATACGCTCTCGACGCCGGTGCCGATGCATTGATCGTGCAGGGTGCAGAAGCTGGGGGGCACAGCTTGCGCAGATCCTCCATGCCTTTGTTCCCGGCAGTTCGCGATGCCGTGGGCGAGAGCGTAATCCTGATCGGAACAGGTGGGATAGCTGATGGCCGAGGAATGGCCGCCGCCATGGCACTCGGAATGGACGGGGTAATGATGGGAACGCGATTCCTGGCCTGCGACGAAGCGCTTCCCTCTGAGCGTGTGAAAAACAGGCTGCTCCACGCCGTCGCAAGCGACACCGTCAGAACTCGCATCTTTGATGATGTGCGCGGAATATCTTGGCCCGCAGAGTACAGCGGTCGGGCGATCGCGAACCAGTTTTCCGAGTCGTGGGTTGGTAACGAGCAGGCGTTCTCGCTGGCCCTTGATGAGTTGCGGCCCCAGTACGAACGGGCACTGGCAACAGACGACGTAGGGACTAAAGCGATCTGGGCAGGCGAGGTGGCCGATCTGATCAAGGACGTACAGCCGGCGCGCTCGATAGTCGAGGCCACCCTCAAGGGCTATGCCGATACTGTCGCCAAGCTGGGACGCACCCTCTAAACGGACTCACGGGGCACAACCGGCCTGCTTGTAAAAGTAGGCTTTGTTATTTCTGCAGGAGCGAAACAATGAACCAGGACGTGCAATTCAAAGTGTATGGGCAAGGAAAACAGTGCGTTTTTGTACTTTCCCCCGTCATGCCCACATGGGACGAGGGCGCCTTTATCGCGCCGCTGACAGGTCATTTTCTCAGCGCAGGCTATCGGGTGGTGGTGTTTGATTCGCTCTCGATACCCGTTGCCTGCGATGAGACGCTGAACACTTTCAGTGAGCGTTGGGCTGAGTTGCTGCAACCCTGGGGCATACCCGACGTGCTTGTCGGTGTCGCCTTGGGCGGCGCGCTGGCGCTGGAACTGGTGCGTACCTCCTCGCTTGCGTCAACGGCGGCTCTGTTGCTGCTCTCTTCCCCAGCCAAAGCCGACGCTATATTGGATGCCAGGCTTGGAAGAATGGCGGAACTTGCACAGCTTGGCCACGTTGAAGAGGCCAAGCGTCTGCTGGATGCACTCGTCCTACCCGAAGGCAAACACCCCCAGCAAAGTCCAGAAACCCAAAACAGTGTTCATCTTGAAATACAGGGGCAGCGCCTCTCAGGTGGTTTTGGGTTGTTAGCCGGTATCGATCTCAGTCACAGTCTACTGGCATACCAAGGAAGGGTTCTGAGCGTTTTTGGCGAGCGCTCCCAACTTGTCAACCAACCGCACGTGGTACGCACCTCTGGACCCCACCAACGCACACTGTGCATAAGAGCGGGAGGCATGCGGCCGTTGGCTGACGATCTCGATTCGGTTGTGAACGCTATCGACACTTTTCTTATACCTCGCTCGGAACACGCGGCATGAACGCGCTCAAAGACACCAGCCATTCCCTGAACTTTATCGACCTGCACTACCACGCGAACCCGGACGCGTTCGTTCGCCGCCATGGCGCAATAGATGCCGGAAAACTGTACGCAGCGGCCAACGGCCGGGTGGTATTGAAAAACCACTTGGGCTGCACTGCCGCGCAGGCCTGGGAAGCGCGCTCACAGGGTTTCCCTGTCAGTGGTTCCTTGGTTTTGAATGAGATTGCAGGCGGTGTGGACTTCAGGGTGGTGGAGCGTAGCCTGTGCATGCGCGGCGACGAACCGGGACGCTTCATTGTGCACTTCCCGACGGTGACAGGACGAAAGCACACCAGTACCCTCGCGCGAAATGTCAGCCATCCATTGTTGGTAAGTAAACCCATCAAGCCTCTGCGCGTCACAACAGACGCCGGGCGCTTGACGCCCCAGGCCCTGGACATACTCAAGATGGCGTGTGATTACCCCCTGGTCATTTCTACCGGCCACGCTGACGCTCGCGAGGTACGTGCTCTGGTAGATGAATCTGTTCGATTGGGCGTGCCGCGCCTGATGCTCAACCAGCCGGCCAATCCATTGACTGATTTGAAGGCTGACGAGCTTTTGGAGATCGCCACGGCTCCTAACGTATTCATTGAGCAGACCGCACTCACCTATCTTTTAGGCTATCAACAAGAAGACGACTTTCGCGAGGTGCTATCGACCGTCCCCAATGTTGTCTACAGCGTAAGCGTCCAGCCGCCCCACCTTTACTCAGGTTGAGGCGCGAGGGGTAATAGCTCATCGATCCGGCTGTTGGGCCAGCTGGGTAGTTTTTCCAGCGTATCCTTGAGCCAAGC
>NZ_WKCD01000336.1:0-5388 GCF_021606625.1 Pseudomonas sp. PA-4-8C | reverse complement strand
CTGTAGAATTCGCCTCCCGCTTACGAGAGATCGCAAGCGCAAGTGGTTGAAGTTGTTGAAGAAATCTTCGAAAACTTCTGAAAATAACCACTTGACAGCAAATGAGGCTGCTGTAGAATGCGCGCCTCGGTTGAGACGAAAGATCTTAACCAACCGCTCTTTAACAACTGAATCAAGCAATTCGTGTGGGTGCTTGTGGAGTCAGACTGATAGTCAACAAGATTATCAGCATCACAAGTTACTCCGCGAGAAATCAAAGATGTAACCAACGATTGCTGAGCCAAGTTTAGGGTTTCTTAAAAACCCAAAGATGTTTGAACTGAAGAGTTTGATCATGGCTCAGATTGAACGCTGGCGGCAGGCCTAACACATGCAAGTCGAGCGGTAGAGAGAAGCTTGCTTCTCTTGAGAGCGGCGGACGGGTGAGTAATGCCTAGGAATCTGCCTGGTAGTGGGGGATAACGTTCGGAAACGGACGCTAATACCGCATACGTCCTACGGGAGAAAGCAGGGGACCTTCGGGCCTTGCGCTATCAGATGAGCCTAGGTCGGATTAGCTAGTTGGTGAGGTAATGGCTCACCAAGGCGACGATCCGTAACTGGTCTGAGAGGATGATCAGTCACACTGGAACTGAGACACGGTCCAGACTCCTACGGGAGGCAGCAGTGGGGAATATTGGACAATGGGCGAAAGCCTGATCCAGCCATGCCGCGTGTGTGAAGAAGGTCTTCGGATTGTAAAGCACTTTAAGTTGGGAGGAAGGGTTGTAGATTAATACTCTGCAATTTTGACGTTACCGACAGAATAAGCACCGGCTAACTCTGTGCCAGCAGCCGCGGTAATACAGAGGGTGCAAGCGTTAATCGGAATTACTGGGCGTAAAGCGCGCGTAGGTGGTTTGTTAAGTTGGATGTGAAATCCCCGGGCTCAACCTGGGAACTGCATTCAAAACTGACTGACTAGAGTATGGTAGAGGGTGGTGGAATTTCCTGTGTAGCGGTGAAATGCGTAGATATAGGAAGGAACACCAGTGGCGAAGGCGACCACCTGGACTAATACTGACACTGAGGTGCGAAAGCGTGGGGAGCAAACAGGATTAGATACCCTGGTAGTCCACGCCGTAAACGATGTCAACTAGCCGTTGGAAGCCTTGAGCTTTTAGTGGCGCAGCTAACGCATTAAGTTGACCGCCTGGGGAGTACGGCCGCAAGGTTAAAACTCAAATGAATTGACGGGGGCCCGCACAAGCGGTGGAGCATGTGGTTTAATTCGAAGCAACGCGAAGAACCTTACCAGGCCTTGACATCCAATGAACTTTCTAGAGATAGATTGGTGCCTTCGGGAACATTGAGACAGGTGCTGCATGGCTGTCGTCAGCTCGTGTCGTGAGATGTTGGGTTAAGTCCCGTAACGAGCGCAACCCTTGTCCTTAGTTACCAGCACGTAATGGTGGGCACTCTAAGGAGACTGCCGGTGACAAACCGGAGGAAGGTGGGGATGACGTCAAGTCATCATGGCCCTTACGGCCTGGGCTACACACGTGCTACAATGGTCGGTACAGAGGGTTGCCAAGCCGCGAGGTGGAGCTAATCCCATAAAACCGATCGTAGTCCGGATCGCAGTCTGCAACTCGACTGCGTGAAGTCGGAATCGCTAGTAATCGCGAATCAGAATGTCGCGGTGAATACGTTCCCGGGCCTTGTACACACCGCCCGTCACACCATGGGAGTGGGTTGCACCAGAAGTAGCTAGTCTAACCTTCGGGAGGACGGTTACCACGGTGTGATTCATGACTGGGGTGAAGTCGTAACAAGGTAGCCGTAGGGGAACCTGCGGCTGGATCACCTCCTTAATCGACGACATCAGCTGCTCCATAAGTTCCCACACGAATTGCTTGATTCATTGAAGAAGACGAAAAGAAGCAGCCCGAAATTGGGTCTGTAGCTCAGTTGGTTAGAGCGCACCCCTGATAAGGGTGAGGTCGGCAGTTCGAATCTGCCCAGACCCACCAATTTTGTGTGGGAAACGCCTGTAGAAATACGGGGCCATAGCTCAGCTGGGAGAGCGCCTGCCTTGCACGCAGGAGGTCAACGGTTCGATCCCGTTTGGCTCCACCACTACTGCTTCTGTTTGTATAAAGCTTAGAAATGAGCATTCCATCGTTGTGATGGTGAATGTTGATTTCTAGTCTTTGACTAGTTCGTTCTTTAAAAATTTGGGTATGTGATAGAAAGATAGACTGAACGTTACTTTCACTGGTAACGGATCAGGCTAAGGTAAAATTTGTGAGTTCTCTTAACTGAGAAATTCGAATTTTCGGCGAATGTCGTCTTCACAGTATAACCAGATTGCTTGGGGTTATATGGTCAAGTGAAGAAGCGCATACGGTGGATGCCTTGGCAGTCAGAGGCGATGAAAGACGTGGTAGCCTGCGAAAAGCTTCGGGGAGTCGGCAAACAGACTTTGATCCGGAGATGTCTGAATGGGGGAACCCAGCCATCATAAGATGGTTATCTTGTACTGAATACATAGGTGCAAGAGGCGAACCAGGGGAACTGAAACATCTAAGTACCCTGAGGAAAAGAAATCAACCGAGATTCCCTTAGTAGTGGCGAGCGAACGGGGACTAGCCCTTAAGTGGCTTTGAGATTAGCGGAACGCTCTGGAAAGTGCGGCCATAGTGGGTGATAGCCCTGTACGCGAAAATCTCTTAGTCATGAAATCGAGTAGGACGGAGCACGAGAAACTTTGTCTGAATATGGGGGGACCATCCTCCAAGGCTAAATACTACTGACTGACCGATAGTGAACTAGTACCGTGAGGGAAAGGCGAAAAGAACCCCGGAGAGGGGAGTGAAATAGATCCTGAAACCGTATGCGTACAAGCAGTGGGAGCCCACTTTGTTGGGTGACTGCGTACCTTTTGTATAATGGGTCAGCGACTTATTTTCAGTGGCGAGCTTAACCGAATAGGGGAGGCGTAGCGAAAGCGAGTCTTAATAGGGCGTCTAGTCGCTGGGAATAGACCCGAAACCGGGCGATCTATCCATGGGCAGGTTGAAGGTTGGGTAACACTAACTGGAGGACCGAACCGACTACCGTTGAAAAGTTAGCGGATGACCTGTGGATCGGAGTGAAAGGCTAATCAAGCTCGGAGATAGCTGGTTCTCCTCGAAAGCTATTTAGGTAGCGCCTCATGTATCACTGTAGGGGGTAGAGCACTGTTTCGGCTAGGGGGTCATCCCGACTTACCAAACCGATGCAAACTCCGAATACCTACAAGTGCCGAGCATGGGAGACACACGGCGGGTGCTAACGTCCGTCGTGAAAAGGGAAACAACCCAGACCGTCAGCTAAGGTCCCAAAGTTATGGTTAAGTGGGAAACGATGTGGGAAGGCTTAGACAGCTAGGAGGTTGGCTTAGAAGCAGCCACCCTTTAAAGAAAGCGTAATAGCTCACTAGTCGAGTCGGCCTGCGCGGAAGATGTAACGGGGCTCAAACCATACACCGAAGCTACGGGTATCACGTAAGTGATGCGGTAGAGGAGCGTTCTGTAAGCCTGTGAAGGTGAGTTGAGAAGCTTGCTGGAGGTATCAGAAGTGCGAATGCTGACATGAGTAACGATAATGGGTGTGAAAAACACCCACGCCGAAAGACCAAGGTTTCCTGCGCAACGTTAATCGACGCAGGGTTAGTCGGTCCCTAAGGCGAGGCTGAAAAGCGTAGTCGATGGAAAACAGGTTAATATTCCTGTACTTCTGGTTATTGCGATGGAGGGACGGAGAAGGCTAGGCCAGCTTGGCGTTGGTTGTCCAAGTTTAAGGTGGTAGGCTGGAATCTTAGGTAAATCCGGGATTCTAAGGCCGAGAGCTGATGACGAGTTACCTTTTAGGTAACGAAGTGGTTGATGCCATGCTTCCAAGAAAAGCTTCTAAGCTTCAGGTAACCAGGAACCGTACCCCAAACCGACACAGGTGGTTGGGTAGAGAATACCAAGGCGCTTGAGAGAACTCGGGTGAAGGAACTAGGCAAAATGGCACCGTAACTTCGGGAGAAGGTGCGCCGGTGAGGGTGAAGGACTTGCTCCGTAAGCTCATGCCGGTCGAAGATACCAGGCCGCTGCGACTGTTTATTAAAAACACAGCACTCTGCAAACACGAAAGTGGACGTATAGGGTGTGACGCCTGCCCGGTGCCGGAAGGTTAATTGATGGGGTTAGCTAACGCGAAGCTCTTGATCGAAGCCCCGGTAAACGGCGGCCGTAACTATAACGGTCCTAAGGTAGCGAAATTCCTTGTCGGGTAAGTTCCGACCTGCACGAATGGCGTAACGATGGCGGCGCTGTCTCCACCCGAGACTCAGTGAAATTGAAATCGCTGTGAAGATGCAGTGTATCCGCGGCTAGACGGAAAGACCCCGTGAACCTTTACTATAGCTTTGCACTGGACTTTGAATTTGCTTGTGTAGGATAGGTGGGAGGCTTTGAAGCGTGGACGCCAGTCTGCGTGGAGCCAACCTTGAAATACCACCCTGGCAACTTTGAGGTTCTAACTCAGGTCCGTTATCCGGATCGAGGACAGTGTATGGTGGGTAGTTTGACTGGGGCGGTCTCCTCCTAAAGAGTAACGGAGGAGTACGAAGGTGCGCTCAGACCGGTCGGAAATCGGTCGTAGAGTATAAAGGCAAAAGCGCGCTTGACTGCGAGACAGACACGTCGAGCAGGTACGAAAGTAGGTCTTAGTGATCCGGTGGTTCTGTATGGAAGGGCCATCGCTCAACGGATAAAAGGTACTCCGGGGATAACAGGCTGATACCGCCCAAGAGTTCATATCGACGGCGGTGTTTGGCACCTCGATGTCGGCTCATCACATCCTGGGGCTGAAGCCGGTCCCAAGGGTATGGCTGTTCGCCATTTAAAGTGGTACGCGAGCTGGGTTTAGAACGTCGTGAGACAGTTCGGTCCCTATCTGCCGTGGACGTTTGAGATTTGAGAGGGGCTGCTCCTAGTACGAGAGGACCGGAGTGGACGAACCTCTGGTGTTCCGGTTGTCACGCCAGTGGCATTGCCGGGTAGCTATGTTCGGAATAGATAACCGCTGAAAGCATCTAAGCGGGAAACTAGCCTCAAGATGAGATCTCACTGGAACCTTGAGTTCCCTGAAGGGCCGTCGAAGACTACGACGTTGATAGGTTGGGTGTGTAAGCGCTGTGAGGCGTTGAGCTAACCAATACTAATTGCCCGTGAGGCTTGACCATATAACACCCAAGCAATTTGACTACTCGAAAGAGCATCAGATTGCGGTGTGTGAAGACGAAGATGAACCGAAAGTTCGACGCTCACAAAACACCGAGATCTATCACCTACCCAATTTGCTGAAGCGAGGCCA
>NZ_WKCD01000335.1:0-5438 GCF_021606625.1 Pseudomonas sp. PA-4-8C | reverse complement strand
GTTTTGAAGACCAGCCACAGCAGGTAGATCACGCCCGCATAACGGATCAGGTCGAATGCCGGCGGCCAACTGGCGACCACCGCCGTCACCCCCATGGCGGTCAATGCCGTCAGCAGCAGGTCGGCCACGCCGATGCCCAGGGCCGAGGCAACACCGCCGCGCCAGCCATGGGTGACACCCTGGCTGATGACAAACGCCATGTTCGGCCCCGGTGACAGCAGCAACAGCAACACAGCGCCGGAAAAAACGCCGAGTGTGACAAGGCTGATCATGCTTGAACCGTCCACCTGCAAAAACTGCAGATTAATCGGTGCTTCCAGCCCCTACAAAAAATTGTGCTGGATACATTGCTCACGCAGCGAACCCAGTGATTGCTGAATGCCACGACCAACGTCTAGAATGCGAAACATTATCAATTAAGCCTGCTGCGCCAGGATGACCATGTCGAGCGATCACCCACTGGACCCTGCTGCCATCGGCCAGCTTTACCAAGCCCACCATTCCTGGCTGCGGGGCTGGTTGAGCCGGCGCACGGGTTGCCATGAGCGCGCCGCTGACCTCGCGCAGGACACCTTCGTGCGCCTGCTCAACGCGCGTCAGCAACAGACTTTGCAGCAGCCGCGCGCTTATCTGAGCAGCATCGCACGCAGCTTGATGATCGACCAATACCGGCGCCGCGAGCTGGAACGCGCCTACCTGGAAAGCCTGGCGCACTTTGCGCAAATGGAGGTGCCGAGCGAAGAAACACGGCGGCTGATCCTCGACAGCCTGGAGCGCATTGACCGTCTGCTCGACCAGCTCAAGCCGAGGGTGCGCGAGGCGTTCCTGTTGGCCCAATTGGACGGCCTGACCTGCCCGCAGATCGCCTTGCGCCTGGGCGTGTCCAAGGCCACGGTGGAACGCGACCTGTCCAAGGCGCTGCACGCCTGTTACCGGTTGCGCTATGCCGACTCCTGACTCGCGCCTGGTCGACCAGGCCATCCAGTGGATGATCAAGTTGCGCTATAACACCGCCGACGACGCCAGCACCGCGGCCTTTGAACAGTGGCTGCACACCAGCGACGCGCATCAACAGGCCTGGCATCGGGTCGCCACCCTGAATGACGATTTCAACCACTTGCCAGCGCATGTCAGTCGCCATGCACTCGACGGCGCACGCCAGCACATCAGCCGTCGTGAAAGCCTGAAACTGCTCGGGCTGTTTGCCGGCGCCGCAGGTTTAGCCTGGCTTGGCCGCGACTACACGCCCCTGCCCGCCTTAATGGCGGACTACCGCACCGCCACCGGCGAGCGGCGCTGGGTAGCATTGGAGGATGGCAGCAAAGTCCAGCTCAACAGCGCCAGCGCCGTCGACATTACTCCTGGCGCCGAACAACGGCTGGTGAACCTGCGCCAGGGTGAAATTTTGATCAATACCGGGGCCGACCACCGTGCGCTATGGGTGCATACCCGCGATGGTTACCTGCGCGCCCTCGGCACGCGCTTGCTGGTGCGCGAAGAACCCCAAGGCACCTTGCTGGCCGTGCAACAGGGTGCAGTGGCGGTGTTTACCGACCGCTATGACGGCGCCGCACGCCAAGTGATCAAGCCGGGCGAACAGGTGATGTTCAATCGTAGCAGCATTCGCCCGTCCCCCAACAACGGCCTGGACCCATGGGCCTGGAGTGACGGCGTGATCAGCGCCCACAATATGCGCCTGGAGGACTTCCTGGCCGAGCTGGGTCGCTATCGCAATGGGTTGCTGCGTTGCAGCGAAGCCGTGGCGGGGCTGCGGGTGTCGGGCACTTACCAACTGGACGACACCGACCAGGTGCTCAAGTTGGTGGCGCAATCGCTGGCAATCGATGTGACCTACCGTAGCCGTTACTGGGTGACCGTCTCCGCGCGCGCGTGACCGACCAAAAATAAATGAGGTGAATTCTCATTGCCATTCGACCTGTAAGGAAAGGCCGATCAACAGGCCCGTGTTGTCCACTTCCTTCAGGAGCATCCCGCGGTCATGCAAGCGTTCCCCTCCCTGCGTTCACCTCTCAGGCACGCCATCAAGGCGACCCTCCTCGGCGCCTGCCTGGCGGCCACTGCCCTTCCGTATACCGCCGGTGCCCAGCCAACCGGCGGCGAACGCCAGACGCGCACCTGGAATATCGCCCCCGGCCCACTGGCCGGCGCCCTCGATCAATTTGCACGGCAGGCCGGTATCAGCGTGTCGTATGACGCAGGCAGCGTAGCCGGCAAAAGCAGTGATGGGCTGGGCGGTACCCTGGAGCCACAACAGGCCCTGAGCCGACTGCTTCAAGGCCAGGGCTTGCAGGCTCAGAGCCAGGGCCCGAACGCTTGGTTACTGTTACCTCAACAGGCCGACAGCTCGACCCTGAACCTGGGCGCCACCACCATTAACGGCGAGCGCCTGGGCGCCACCACCGAAGGCAGCGGCTCCTACACCACCGGCGCCGTGACCATCGGCAAGGGCGAACACAGCCTGCGACGCACGCCGCAATCGGTGAGTGTGATGACCCGCAAGCTGATGGATGACCAAAACATCACCACCATCGACCAATTGCTGGAGCGCACCCCAGGCATCACCAGCTACGAATCGCCCATGGGCGGCAAGTATTTTTACTCCCGGGGCTTCAAGATGCTCGGCCAGTACCAGTTCGATGGTGTACCACTGGACATCGGCAAGGACTACATACAAGCCGACAGTTTCAGCGCGAACATGGCGATTTATGACCGTGTGGAAGTGCTTAAAGGCGCTGCCGGAATGCTCAAGGGCGCCGGCACTGCCAGTGGTGCGGTGAACTTCGTGCGCAAGCGGCCCCAGGACAAGCCCACCACCAGCCTTGGCCTGTCGGCGGGCACCTGGGATAACTATCACGCCGAATTCGACACCGGCGGCCCATTGAACGACAGCGGCACGGTGCGCGGCCGCGCGGCGGTGAGCCAACAGAACCGTGGCTCTTACATGGACCTTGCCAAGCGCCAGGACCAGGCGTTTTACGCGGCCCTGGACATGGATGTCCGCCCTGACACTACCCTGGGCTTCGGAGCCAGCTATGAGGATGTCGACTCCACGCCGTGCTGGAGCGGCCTGCCGCGTTATCGCGACGGCAAAAGCCTCGGCCTGAGCCGCTCCACCTGCCTGGGCCAGGCCTGGAACGATTGGCAAAGCCAGCGCACCACGCTGTTCGCCGATCTGACCCATCACTTCAACGACGACTGGAAGCTCAAAGTCAGCGCCGTACACAGCCGCAACCTGCAAGACATCAAGTACGCCGCCAGCGAAAGCACCGTGGACTATGGCAACCCGGCCCCCACGCTCACCAGCTACGCAGCCTTGCTGGACTACGATCACAAAGACTACGGCCTGGACGCCTACATCGACGGTCAATTTGAAGCCTTTGGCCTGCAACATGAGTTGATCCTCGGCGCCAATGGCAGCCGTGGCACTCAGGACGATGTCTATGCGATCCGCAACCTGCCCCAGCGCCAAAGCGTCTTCAACCCCAACCACCACTTCCCGGAACCTGCCGACGACACCTTCTGGCCCAACATGTACCGTGGCGGCACGGTCAAGGAAACCGCCACTCAATACGGTGCCTACGCCACCTTGCGCCTGCGTCTGGCCGAACCTTTGATGCTGGTTCTGGGCAGTCGCGTCAGTTGGTATGAAAACCGCCGTGAGTCCCTGAACCTGGCCTGGGGCGAGTGGGCCGACCAGGATGCACGCACCAAGGAAACCGGGGTGGTCACGCCGTTTGCCGCGCTGATCTACGACCTCAATGACAACCTTTCGGTGTACGCCAGCTACGCCGATATCTTCCAGCCACAAAGCTCCTACGCTACGGTCAGCGGTTCGGCCCTCAAGCCGAAAATGGGTGAGAACTATGAGTTGGGCATCAAGGGCGAATGGTTTGACGGGCGCCTGAACAGCTCCCTGGCGCTGTTTCGCGCCATCGAAAAAAACGCCGCCCAAACCGATTTCGAGACCCGCTGCGGCAGCTCCTCCGACGGCTACTGCTACACCGACACGGGCAAAGTGCGCGCTCAAGGGGTCGAGGCCGAGCTGAGCGGCGCATTGCTTGAACGCCTGCAGGTGTTCGGCGGCTATACCTACACGCAAACCAAGAACCTGAAAAACATCGACAGTGCCGCCGAAGGCGCGGTGTCCAACACCTACGTACCGCGGCATATGCTGCGTTTGTGGGGCGACTACCAGTTGGACGGTGCGCTGTCGAAATGGACAGTCGGCGCAGGCGTCAACGCCCAAAGCAGTAACTACCGCCTGCAAACCATCAAGCTGGAGCAGGCCGGGTATGCGTTGTGGAGTGCGCGCATTGCGTATCAGGTGGACGACACCTGGACTGTGGCGCTCAACGGCAACAACCTGTTCGATAAAAACTACTACCAGACCGTTGGTACAGCAGGCTGGGGTAACCTCTACGGGGAGCCGCGTAACCTCACGCTGAGCCTCAAAGGCAACTTCTAAGCACTGCATACCCCTCCTGTAGGAGCGAGCTTGCTCGCGAAAAACTCACAGACGCCGCGTTTATTCAGGAAGCACGCGTTATCGTTGACGTCTTTCGCGAGCAAGAACCAGGCGTCCTCGCTCCTACAAAAAAGCCTTGTCCCCCCCCTCCTTCCCGCCGGCAAAAGCTTTTCGTCGCTGGCAGGCAAATCCTCAGGTTTGTTCCTACACTCCAAAAAGCCATCATCGATTCTCGATTATTCTGAAATACCCGCCATACACGTCAACAAACCGTCATATCATGGAGGCATTGAGAGGGACACCGAATAAAACGGACGAAAAGCCAAATCATTGACACAAATCCTCAATGAAGCCACTATTTAGCCATCACCCAGTAAATGCCTGCGTCTAGACAGCCATTACGGTTTACCCAGCAACAGAAGTCGTTCGATTTGCACCACTTGTAATGCATACCTGCCTTATGGATGAGCAAACGAATAGGAACGTTCTGGTGGTGTATTGAGGATCTGATGTATGCGCGGTAAATCGTCGGTTGATAGCCTGTTTTTGACTCGCACCGGTTTCGTTGAGTTTTTTGTCGTTTTCGTAAAACTGATCCATGGGCTGACCGCAATCTCGCCGGCGATCATCCTGTTGTTCTACCCGGACCCTGTCGCAGAACACATGCGCACTCACTACCTGGGCCTGCTGGCGTTCTTTGCGATCCTGACCATTATCTTGTTCCAGGCCCTGGGGGTTTACTCCGATGACCTGTTCAGCAATCGCCTGCGTTTTCGCGTGATGCTGGTGGCCTGGGTCTCGGCGTTTTGCATCCTGTTGTTCATGTGTAAGCGTCCAGCCCGCCCACCTTCTCCTCGAGCACCCCTGCCCGCATCCTCTGTATTTTTCAGCAGGGGATTCACATGGAAACGATGCACGCGCGGCGCGAGTCCTGGGCCAGGCATGTCCAGGC
>NZ_WKCD01000334.1:0-5444 GCF_021606625.1 Pseudomonas sp. PA-4-8C | reverse complement strand
CGCGATAGGTGAACAACAACGTTGATCAGAATTTAATCAACCTGAAACGACAGGCCACGACCAGCACCGTTGGCCAGAACAGTGTATTGGCGATGTCATGGAGACTCGCGCCCCACCGCCAGTATCCCAAGCTCGCCTTATCATCCATAAGATCGAACAACTCGATGAGGCTCGCCCCCGCTAACACGACCAGCCAGTTGCTGAAGGAACCCAGGGATTTTCGAGTGATGCAGCTAGCAGCGATCAGTAATGTCAGGCCTACATAGATATGCAGGGCATCCCTCGAAAGGCCAGTGGCTGAAATAATCCCAAGCTTGAGTGATTGCAGTATGGAAGCGTCCATTGAGTGTTTCCTCGTTTATCGGGGCTTAGGTCCACGATAATTACTCGCGGTTTGATGGGTTGTCACGCTCAATAGCCGGACCTGAAAGCCCATTCGTTTCAGGGCAACGTTGGCTGTCTGGCTTACGATGGGCTGGGGGAGTGGGCATTGCTTTCGTTTGGCAGGACACCGTGGAGGGTGTTGCTGAAAAAGGGGCTGAACCTTGCGAGAGTTCGCATCAATCGAAACTCACCTGTCATGCGTCCAGATGCAGAGAAATCCGCACTGGGCGGGCTTCTCTGGTGTCTAGATTGGCCGGGGTAATCTGAAACAAGTCGGTATCTATTTGTTTTCTTTGGTTAATAATCTATTGGTCAACTTGCTTGGAATACCAGTTGGAACGCTGAGTGGTCTAGATTCCGATGGAAGAGAGGGTTTCAGAAATTTTGTATTCGGGCATAACATGAGTGAGGTGCATGTATGCCAATCAAAGAGAAAACCTTGCTTGACCTGCCCAAAATCCCCAAAGAGCTGGTCGAGCTGTTCGGTGAAGCCCTGATGTCCGCAGGGGCTATTGAGGATGCCTCTGCGGCGTTCAAGAAGGCCCTGACCGAACGCTCGTTGAGGCCAGGGTATCCGCCAGGCGCGCAGCGCCCAGAGGATGAATCCAACAAGCGTAACGGCAAGAGTGGAAAGACGGCTTTGACGGGGATGGCCTGTTGCGGCTGGAAATCCCCCGCGATCGAGACGGAAGTTTTGCGCCCATTCTGATCCCCAAGCATGAGTGCCGTTACACCGTATTCGATGACAAATTCATCGCCATGTACGACCGTGGAATGACGGTCAGAGAGATCCGGGCATTTCTGTCCGAGCAGTACGGAACAGACGGTTCACCCGATTTCATCAGCTCTGTGACAGATGAGGTCATGGCAGAAATTGGCATGTGGCAACAGCGGCCACTGGAGCCGATGTGCCCGGTCATTTTCTTTGATGCATTACGGGTGAAAATCCGCGAAGAAGGTCTGGTGCGCAACAAGGCTATTTACCTGGCGCTGGGCGTTCTCCCCGACGTTACGCGCGATACCCTGGGCTTCTGGATCGAGAACACCGAGGGTACAAATTTCTGGATGAAGGTGTTCAACGACCTCAGGAAATGTGGCGTCGAGGATGTACTGATTGCTGTGACCGATGGGCTCAAAGGCGTGCCAGAGGCCCTTAGTGCAGTGTTTCCAGAAACGACACAGCAGACCTGCATTGTGAATCTGGTCGCAACATCCTGGACTATGCGGCGTGGGACAAGCGTCGAGAACTGGCCAAAGCGCTGAAACCAATTCACCGCGCCATCAATACAGAAGCGGCCAGGCATTGAATGAGTTTGAAAGCGGGCCTTGGGGCAAGCAGTGTCCAACGGTGTTGGCTGCTTGGAAACGCGCTTGGAGTCGAGTAATTCCATACTTTGTCTTCCCGCTGGCTATCGGGCAAGTGTTCTATGCCACCACGCCATCGAGAGCATCAATGCTCGGCTACGCAAGATCATCAAGACCCTGGGCCATTTCCTGAACGATGACGCCGCCTTCAAGCTGATATGGCTGGGGCTGCGAAACATCACGGTAAGCTGGGGCTCGGCGGCGCATGATTGGAAAAGTGTGATGAATCAATTTGCAATTCTGTACGGGGATCGGTTCATCGAGCCGAGCTGGGGAAAATCAGGGCCTTCCTGGCGGTAGGCCATTACCGGCCCGAACACAAAAAATCTGACGCTCCGGTGGTGACTTGGCCAGACGTATAAGAAGATCTTACCTGCCTCCTGAATTTAGCGTTTAATGCGCCACACACGTCGATGGCGTCTAAGCCTCGCAAGCTCGGGCAAGCAATTGAACAAGGCGAAAGGAACTGAACGTCCTACATTAGGACAATCACGTTCAGCCTCAGCAAGCCCGAGCACCATTCAACAGGCTGAACCAGATTGAGAAAGACTGACCATGCAATGGATCGCCCCATCCGAAAGAGACGCTACCGCCAACTCGCTTGAAAAACGCCTATGGGATGCCGCTGACCAATTTCGCGCCAACTCAGGCTTGAAAGCACAGGAATACTCCGGGCCTATCCTCGGCCTGATCTTCCTGCGCTTTGCAGAGGTCCGCTTTGCCTTGCTGCGAACTAAGCTTGACGCAGAAGGTGCTTCAACTCGCCGGGGTAGCCGGGTAGATGTACCAGAGGCCTACCATGCGGAAAGCACGCTGTACCTGAGCGAGGAAGCGCGCTTCGATCATCTGCTTACCCTGCCTGAGGCGTCGGACATCGGTGGTGCTGTCAACACAGCTATGCGCGAGATCGAGAAGCACAATCCCAAGCTCGCAGGCGTGCTGCCCAAGACCTATAACCTGTTCACCAGCACCTTACTCAAGGAGCTCTTGAAGAAGGTCTCCGAGATACCGGCCACCCTCGACTACGACGCCTTTGGCCGCATTTACGAATACTTCCTCGGTGCTTTCGCCATGAGCGAGGGCCAGGGCGGTGGCGAGTTCTATACCCCTAGCAGCATAGTGCGCCTGCTCACCGAAGTGATTGAACCCTTCCACGGCCGCATTCTCGACCCCGCCTGCGGATCGGGTGGTATGTTCGTACAGTCCGCGCGCTTTGTGGCCGAGCACCAGAAAAATCCCGCAGCCGAACTCTCCATCTGTGGTGTCGAGAAAACCGATGAAACTGGCCGCCTGTGCCGCCTTAACTTGGCAGTACACGGGCTGGAAGGCCAGATAAGCCATGGCGGCAACGTCAACAGTTACTACGATGACCCGCACAATGCCGTCGGCCAGTTCGACTTCGTACTGGCCAATCCGCCGTTCAACGTTAATGCCGTAGACAAAGAGCGCCTAGGTGACATGGTTGGTCCTGGTCGCCGCTTCCCCTTCGGCCTGCCGCGCACTGACAACGGCAACTACCTGTGGATTCAGCTGTTCTACTCGTCGCTGAATGCTCAAGGCCGCGCCGGCTTCGTAATGGCCAACTCGGCCTCCGATGCACGCTCCTCCGAGCAGGAAATGCGGCAGCAACTGATTGAAGCGCGTGCTGTTGATATAATGGTCGCCGTCGGCACCAATATGTTCTACACCGTCACTCTGCCCGTTACCTTGTGGTTCCTCGACAAGGGCAAGGCCGATACTTCGCGTGCCGATACGGTGCTGTTTATCGACGCCCGCCATATTTACCGCCAGATCGACCGCGCCCACCGCGACTGGACGGCCGCCCAGATCGGTTTTATCGCTAACCTTGTGCGCCTGTATCGCGGCGAAGCACTCGACCTCACCCTTGGCGGTGCGGATGCTGAAGCCAAGCTCAAAGAGACCTTCGGTGAGCAGCCCGCCTACGCCGACGTGCTGGGTCTGTGCAAGGCCGCCACCCTGCAAGAGATCGAAGCCCAGGGCTGGTCACTCAATGCCGGTCGTTACGTCGGCGTCGCGCCGGGCGAGGATGTGAGCGACGAGGACTTCAAGGAGCAGCTGGAAACCCTGAATGAGGAACTGGAATCGCTGAATGCTCAAGCGCGTGAGCTAGAACAAACCATTGCCACGAATGTGGCTGGCATTTTGGAGTCGTGATTATGGCGACCTGGCCCGTAAAGCGCATGGATGAGTTATGCGAGATCACCTCAAGTAAGCGCATCTTTGCAGCAGACTACGTTTCCGAAGGAGTTCCCTTTTATCGCGGGCGTGAAATCACCGAAAAGTACAAAGGAAACCTGGACGTCTCTACAGAACTATTCATTACAGAAGAAAAATTCAGGGAAATTGATCGTAAGTTTGGCGCACCTAGGCAAGGTGACTTACTGCTTACGTCGGTTGGAACTCTCGGCTCCGTTTATGTTGTAAAACCCAGCGATCGCTTTTACTTCAAAGATGGAAACCTGACTTGGTTTCGGAATTTCAAGGGGCGCAACAGCCAGTTCCTTTATTACTGGATTGGCTCGCCCCAAGGCAAAGCTGAGCTTAAGAAATGCACGATTGGTTCGTCGCAGTCGGCTTTCACTATCGTGCTGCTGAAGGGGATTGAGATTGAACTCCCACCACCCGCCGTCCAACAACGCATCGCAGACATTCTGTCTGCCTACGACGAACTCATCGAGAACAGCCAGCGGCGCATCAAGACTCTGGAGTCGATGGTCCGCGCCCTCTACCGCGAATGGTTCGTCCACTTCCGCTTCCCCGGCCACGAAAGCATTCCACGCATCACCTCCTCTCTCGGCGAGATTCCGCAGGGGTGGGAGGTGAGAAAGCTGGGCAACCTTGCCGAAGAAATGCGACGCAACGTGCGCAAAGGCAAGCTTGAAGAAGAACAGCCGTATGTTGGCCTTGAACACATACCGCGTCGGTCGCTTACACTGGATGCGTGGGAAGAAACAAATGAACTCGGCTCAAACAAACTTGAGTTCAAGAAAGGTGAGATTCTCTTCGGAAAAATTCGACCGTACTTTCATAAAGTAAGCATCGCCCCGTTCGACGGCCTGTGTTCAGCGGACACCATCGTCATTCGCGCACGGCAACTCGAATATTACGCAATCGTCGTTAGCTGCGTTTCAAGTGACGAGTTTGTCGCTCATGCAACAGCAACCTCAAATGGCTCGAAGATGCCGCGTGCAAATTGGCACGTGCTTGAAGAGTACCCTGTCGTCATACCCACGGTGGAAGTTGCCCGTCAATTTTCGGCAGTAATTGAGCCGTCGATTCGGCAAATGCAAGCGCTGGTTTTTCAAACCATCAACCTCCGCCGTACCCGCGACCTGCTACTACCGCGCCTGCTCTCCGGCCAGATCAACGTAGATCCCTCCGCATGAGCATGAAAAAGAGCCTGAGTAAGCTGGAGTGCGTGCCGTTATTGTCAAAGCCTACTGTGACAAGGCCTTCTCACCCCCACGACCCACTGCTACCGCGCTAGCCCTCTGGCTAGATTGACCTCAAGGACGACCGAGAAATGAGCGCTTACGCCTACAGTGAAGACCAACTCGTCGAGCAACCTGCCATCGGATTGTTTGCTGCTCTTGGCTGGCAGACGCTGTCGGCAATGGAAGAAACCTTCGGCGCCAGCGGCACTCTAGGGCGCGAAACCAAGAGCGAGGTCGTTC
>NZ_WKCD01000333.1:0-5447 GCF_021606625.1 Pseudomonas sp. PA-4-8C | reverse complement strand
TCTTTGTCGAGCACGGCGAATGACAGTCGATATCTGTGCTCAGATGATTTCGCCGGCGATGACAGATAGGTAAAAAAGACAGGCCCAGGGATTCCACGGCCGCGGCTTCACCGAGCGCCAGGTTGAGCGGGTGGATATGACCGCCGCTCATGTCCAGCAGGCCGCCCACATAGTTGTCACAGGCAACCACTTCGCGGATGCGGTGCTCGTCCAACAACTCCAGTTGCGTATGGCCGTAGCGCTCCCACAGGCGCTTCTGCGACTCCAAGTGGCCCATGTGCTTGCTATTGAGGGCGGCGAACACGCCGCCGTCCTTCAAGTCGCACTGGATCTGATACTTGGCCACGCGCTCACGGATGATCCTGCCGCCTTCAAACGCCATCTGCCCCAACAACTGCGCCTGCTGAGGCCCGACACTGCGCTCGATCACATCGATATCGCGGCTGTAACTGTTGACGATCTGCCCACCGTTGCGGCCCGAAGCACCAAAACCGACCTTGGCGGCTTCCAGCACCGTGACGCGAAAGCCGTTCTCCAGCAAAAACAGCGCACTGGAAAGCCCGGTATAGCCAGCCCCGATCACGCACACGTCGGTCTCGACTTCACCTTGCAGCACAGGACGGGGCGGGACTTCATTCGCAGAAGCGGCGTAATACGACTGGGGGTAGGGGGTGTTCGCCATCCTGGAACCTCTGTTTTATATTTTTTACGAGTGCGCCGATCCTACCTGAGTTGAAAATTGCCTGCCAGCCACCCGGAAATCACGGGTGTACCCGACGCAAATAAAAAATTCGCATATTCATAGGGTTAGCTGCAAAAAAGATGTTGACACCCCTTCGGAATTCCGTAGAATGCCGCCTCACAGCAGGCACGTAGCTCAGTTGGTTAGAGCACCACCTTGACATGGTGGGGGTCGTTGGTTCGAGTCCAATCGCGCCTACCAAACAAAATCCGCTCTGCTGGGCGGTCTAGAAGGGCTCACCGAAAGGTGGGCCCTTTTTTGTTGTGTGAAATTTGGGCACAGCAAAGCCAAGGCGCCTGGCGGCGTCCTTTCAGGGCTTGAAAGTCCAATCAGGCGAACAGCGTCGCCACCGCCAGCAGGCAAATTACCTGGGCGAACAGTTGGCAGCGTATTTCGCCAAGCGTGGTCGCCATATTACTCATTTGTCCGGCATACATAGCGGGAACCCCTCATTGTCGGCGTGACGCCGTGAATGAACTGCAAGTACACACAGCTGCATCGTGGAGTATAGGTGCTGATCAGGAATTTTCACTTCCGACGCCATAGCGAGCTCACCCACACGATTTGTGCAAAAAAACTGGGCTCAATTCCTTCCAGGCACCGTACCGTACAGTGTCATCCCCCCACAAAAAATATTGGTGTGCAGCAACAATTTTTCTTGTTGGACACCCCCGGCCCCAGGCAGCAAAGTTGCCGCCACTGACGCTCGACCTTCCAGGTCAACAATAAAAAAACCGAGCCGACTGCACGCCACTTTCAAGCTGTGAGCCCTTTGCTCACATCCTGCTGTAATGGCGCCGCAGCGCGCACTAAAGGACCTCCCCGCCATGCAAACTGTTGTGAACTTATGGCCGTTGATCGGCGTACTTGTCATCGTGGTCGGCTTTGTATTGCGCTTCAATCCGCTGTTGGTGGTCACCGCAGCCGCCATCGCCACGGGGCTTGCCGCCCAGTTCCCCCTGGAAAAAATCCTCGCCACCATGGGCGATGGCTTCCTTCAGACCCGTGCCCTGCAACTGATCCTGTTATTGCCGCTGGCAGTGATCGGCCTGTTGGAGCGCCATGGCCTGCGCCTGCATGCGCAGAACTGGATCGCCCGCTTCGAACGCGCCACGGTCGGGCGCTTGCTGATCATTTATCTGTTTGTGCGTGAGTCCACGGCGGCCATGGGGTTGACGAGCCTGGGTGGGCATCCGCAGATGGTGCGGCCGCTGCTGGCGCCGATGGCCGAGGGCGCGGCGGAAAAGCGCTATGGCAAGCTGCCGGACAAGCTGCGTCACAAGGTACTGGCCATGTGCGCTGCCACCGATAATGTCGGGTTGTTTTTTGGTGAGGACATCTTCGTGGCCTTTGGTGCGATTGCGTTGATGCATACCTTCCTGCTCGGCTCGGGGATTGATGTGGAGCCGCTGCACATTGCGGTGTGGGGCATCCCGACGGCGATCTGTGCCTTCGTTATTCACGCTATCCGGTTGCATCGTTTCGACCGGCGCCTGACTCGCGAAATGAGCTCGGCCACTACCCCGGTGGAGGCTGCTCAATGATTATTTCCATTCAATACCTGTACTGGCTGGCGGGCGTGCTGCTGCTGATTACCGCCGGCATGATCCTGCTCGACCGTTCCCACCCCAAGCGTTGGTCCAGTGCGCTGTTCTGGTTGTTGTTTGCGGTGCCGTTCCTTATAGGTGAGCGCCTGCCTTCGGTGGCCATCGGAGTGGGTGTGGTGGTGATGGCATTGATTGCGGGCTTGGGCGGGGTTGGCCGTGGCCAGCACGCCCAATTGCACGACAAGGCGTCCCGCGCGAGTGCCGGGCGCCTGGGCCACAAATTATTCATCCCGGCGTTGGCGATTCCGCTGACCACGGTGATGGGTTCGGTGTTGCTCAAACACACCGAAATCGGCGGTGTACCGCTCTTGGATCCGAAGAACACTACCTTTGTCTCTCTCGGCATCGGTTGCCTGATCGCCCTTGGCCTGGCCTGCTGGCTGACCCGTGATACGCCGGTGCAAGCGTTGCGCGAATCCCGTCGCCTGACCGAAGCCCTGGGTTGGGCCATGGTGCTCCCGCAAATGCTGGCGATGCTCGGGCTGTTGTTCAATGAGGCCGGGGTGGGTACGGCGGTCGCTCATGTCACCACCACCTACATCAACCTGGACTACAAGTTGGTGGCGGTGATGGTCTATGTGTTGGGCATGGCCTTGTTTACCGTGATCATGGGCAATGGTTTTGCGGCCTTTCCGGTGATGACCGGTGGCGTCGGCGTGCCGGTGCTGGTGGGGATTTACGGTGGCAACCCTGCGGTGATGGCGGCCATTGGTATGTTCTCGGGCTATTGCGGTACGTTGATGACGCCCATGGCGGCCAACTTCAATATCGTACCGGCGGCGCTACTGGAACTGCCGGACAAAAATGCGGTGATCAAGGCCCAGATACCCACGGCGTTGATGATGCTGGTGGTCAATATCGTGCTGCTTTACCTGTTGATGTGAGGTCATTGTGCAAAGCGTATTGCTGACGGGCTTCGAGCCCTTTGATAACGCCCCGATTAACCCCTCGTGGGAGGCTGTGCGTCGGTTGGATGGCGTGCAGTTGAGCGAAGGTGTGCAAATTGTTGCGCGTTGTTTGCCCTGCGCATTTGCCTCCGCTGCCGAGACCTTACTGCAATTGATCAACGAACTGCAGCCGGCAATGGTCATCGCCACGGGCTTGGGGCCTGGGCGCAGTGATATTTCCATCGAGCGCGTTGCGATCAACGTTAACGATGCGCGTATTCCCGACAATCTGGGCGCGCAGCCGATTGATATCGCGGTAGTGGATGGCGGCCCGGCGGCGTATTTCTCGACGTTGCCGATCAAGGGCATGGTCAAGGCGCTGCGGGAGGCCGGTATTGCGGCCTCGGTGTCCCAGACGGCGGGGACGTTTGTGTGTAACCAGGTGTTTTACCGCTTGCAGCATGCGTTGGCGGGGACTGGGGTGCGCAGTGGGTTTATTCACGTTCCCGGCTTGCCTGGATCGGGCGAGCCGTCGATGGCGTTATCGACGACCGTGGAAGGGTTGCGTGCGGCGGCGTTGGCCGCCTGGCAAACCCAGGCGGATATCGTTCTTACCGGTGGCCAGATCAGCTGACGCTATATGCTGTGTTGCAATTTCAACTACAGTTCCAGCACACCCTCGCCTTGGAAAGTTGCCATGTTAAAGCGTACGAAGTTCGTGTCGGTTGCGTTGTCGCTAGCACTGTCCGTGACCAGTGGCCTTGCCCTTGCAGATCCAGGTAATGGCAAAGGCCAAGGCAACAACAAAGGTGATGCCTATGGTGGGCAGGACACCGGCAAAGGTCACGGTAATAACAAAGGTAATGCCCAGGGTGGGCAAGGTAAGGGCAAAGACAAGGGCGGCCCATCCAGCAATGACTTCAGCGTTGATCGAGGTCGTGTGCTGAATGTGTTGGGCGGCCACCGCGATTATTGGCGTCCGGGCCCGGCCTTACCGCCTGGCATTCAGAAAAACCTGGCACGCGGAAAGCCACTTCCGCCGGGTATTGCCAAGAAACTCGACGGCCGCTTGCTGGGGCAGTTGCCTCGTTATGATGGTTATGAATGGCAGCAAGCGGGAACCGACTTGATATTGGTGGCCATTGCGACCGGCATCATCTACGAAGTTCTGAACGGTGCGTTTGATTGAGTTGCAGCGCCCTCAGGCTTCACGCCCAGGGAAGAACAACTCAAAGCAGGTCACGCCGTCTTCACTGCTGACGCGGTACCGCCCGTTATGCAACTGCATGATGGTCGCCACGATCGAGAGCCCCAGGCCGTTGGACTGGGACGACCGCTCGCGGGATTCATCCACCCGGTAAAACCGTTCGAACAGCCGCGGCAGGTGCTCGGCCGGGATCGTCTGGCCGTGGTTGCTGACCCTCAGGTTGATGCCCGCGCCATCCGGCACTGCCTGGATACTCAGCTCCGAGCCCGGCGCGCCATACTTGATGGCGTTGGCACACAGGTTGGCCAAGGCCCGGCGCAGCAACATCGGTTCAGCCCAGATCACCCCTTCGCCCAAGGCGGTGATGTGCATGTACACATCACCCGCCAGCCCTTCGAAATAATCTGCGATACGTTCCACTTCATCCGCGGCGTCCAGCGCCTGGCGTTGGCGCATTGCGCTGGCGGGGTCGGTGCGAGCCAGGAACAGCATGTTGTCGAGCATCCGCGCCAGGCGCTCCAGCTCTTCGACATTGGAGGCCAGCAGTTGCTGATAGCTCTCGATGCTGCGGTGCTGTTGCAGGGCCACCTGGGTTTCGCCGAGCAGGTTGTTGATCGGGGTACGCAGTTCGTGGGCCATATCGGTGGACACTTGGCCCAGTTGTACAAAGCCTTTGGCCAGGCGCTCAAGCATGGTGTTGAACGAGTCGATCATGGGCAGCAATTCTTTCGGCGCGCCTTGGCTGTCGAGGCGTTCGGCCAGGTTGCTGACGCCGATCCCTTGGGCGTGTCGGGCCAGACGGCGCAAGGGCAGCAAGCCGCGATGGACCAGTAGGTAACCGACCAGCGCCAGGGTGATCGCGGCGATACTCGCCAGGATGTATACGCTCAGACGATAACTGGCGAGTACCGCGGTGCGCTCGGTCATCAGGCGGCCGCTGGTGATTTGCAGGCTGCCCAGGTCGCCGGAGTCGATGGCCACGGCCACCATCGAGAAGGGAATAC
>NZ_WKCD01000332.1:0-5488 GCF_021606625.1 Pseudomonas sp. PA-4-8C | reverse complement strand
GGCCTGGACATGCCTGGCCCAGGACTCGCGCCGCGCGTGCATCGTTTCCATGTGAATCCCCTGCTGAAAAATACAGAGGATGCGGGCAGGGGTGCTCGAGGAGAAGGTGGGCGGGCTGGACGCTTACGATCAAGCCAGATAAAAATGCGGCCAACTTGATCAAGTTCATGCTCCCACCACGTGACGAATGACGTACACCGTTGCAAAGCCGGCGAACATAAAGCACATCGTTGCCGTGATGGATCGGGCTGACAGTCGAGAGATCCCACAAACTCCATGACCGCTAGTACAGCCAGAGCCGTAACGAGTTCCAACGCCTACGAGCAGCCCCGCAATAATCAGAGTGGGCCACTCAGCCCTAATCTCGATTTGCGGCAAAACGTTAAATGCTCCCCATAACAATGGCGCAAGCAACAGACCAAGAAGAAATAGCGCCTTTTCGCTCCAACCCTCACTGCCAAATTGCATCACGCTTCCAATCAAACCACTGATGCCTGCGATGCGACCATTTGCGAGAACGAACAAGCTCGCAGCCAACCCAATCAGGACGCCTCCGCCTAATGAAGCCCAAGGTGTGAAGTTGATCCAATCAATGCTCATCTTGCATCTCCTCCACGAGAGTGCTTGTAAATCGCTACGAGGCAGCAGGCAACATTCGTATCCGTAGGCTTAGGTCTAACCGCTCAGCTGCTTATTTTTCGCCGCAGATGAAGGCAGCGAAGTAACTATTTCGGTGCGACAAGTATCGAGTATTTCATCAGCGAGAGGAGAGTCATCCGGGCAAGCCCGCGACAACATGACCGCACCGATTGCATGCGCTAGCAGGTCGATCATCTTCGCTCGGGCTTCTTGCTTCGTCACACCCAGGCACGTTTGGTACTTTTCCTCGAGGGCTGAAAGCGTGTTTTCAACACCATTGGCGAAAGTAGCCTTCAGATCATCTGACTGACGGGCCGCGTCACCACAAAGCGCTGCCATGGTACAGCCCATTCCTCTCCCATCTCTGTGATCCCTCGACACGTAAAGATTCACAAAATCCGCAACGTCGAGATCGCAGGTACTAGATAAGGATTTTGCCAAGCTATTTTGAGCTGCTTCGGCCATCAAATCAGACTTGGAAGCAAAGTGTTTGTAAAACCCTCCATGAGTAAAACCGGCAGTGGCCATCAGTTCCGCAACACCCACGCCATCGTAGCCACGCTCACGAAATAGCTCTGAAGCTGTCTCCACGATATGAGCTCGATTGGCGATTGATTGCGCCTTGGTGACCTTCATTCCTTACTCCTAGGCATGGTAGACAATGCCCGGACTATACTCTGATGTCGATCACAATCAAAACAGTTGACACCTTTGATTATGATCGACATCATTAATTCCATGCAGGCGTCATTGCTGCGAATTCGCAGATGGCAGTCATTGATAAACGACTATGGAATCGATATGCCCGAAAAGACCTTGTTTGAGCCCTGCACGCTCGGCTCGCTGACACTTTCTAACAAAATCGTAATGGCACCGCTGACACGAAACCGTGCTGGGTTGGGTTTTGTGCCGAGCGAATTGGCCGCAACTTATTACAGTCAGAGAGCATCCGCAGGCTTGTTGATTTCCGAGGCGACCCAGATCTCGCAGCAAGGTCAGGGATATCAAGACACGCCAGGGATTTACACCCAGGCGCAGGTAGAGGGATGGCGTGCAGTAACTGAAGCCGTTCATGCGAAAGGCGGACACATCTTCCTGCAGCTATGGCATGTCGGACGTGTTTCCCACGTCGACCTTCAGCAAAACGGTGCTGCTCCGGTAGCACCTTCTGCCTTACGCCCTGCGACAAAGGTATTCGTTAACAATAGCTTCGAGGATGTATCAGAACCGCGAGCCCTCGATATCAGCGAGCTGCCAGGAATTGTTAACGACTTCCGTCTGGCTGCGGCGAACGCAATTGCAGCTGGTTTCGACGGTGTAGAGATCCACGGCGCAAACGGCTATTTACTTGATCAGTTCCTCAAGGACGGCTCCAACATTCGCACGGATGCATACGGTGGCTCGATTGAAAACCGTGCTCGATTACTGCTTGAGGTCAGTGCTGCTGTCGTGGACGAGATCGGTGCTGATCGAACGGGAGTTCGTATTTCCCCAGTCTCTCCTGCCAACGGCGTTTCCAGCAGCGATCCGCAGCAACAGTTTGAGTACGTCGTCGACCAGCTCAATGCTCTGAACCTGGTTTATCTGCATGTGGTTGAAGGTGCGACTGGCGGGCCACGCGACGTCGTCCCTTTCGATTTTGGTTCCCTACGCCAGCGCTTCAAACATACCTACATTGCCAACAACGGCTACGACCTGAATCTAGCCACCTCCCAACTCAACGAAGACAAAGCTGACTTGATCGCTTTCGGACGTCCGTTTATTGGCAACCCTGATTTGGTAGAGCGCCTCAAGAGCAACTCCACCTTGTCTGCATTCGACCCTACTACTCTGTATGGCGGCGGTGCAGCGGGCTATACCGACTATCCAACGCTCGCCGACTCCAGCTCTGTACATGGCTGAGACTGAATCGTCTATCGACATCCATTGAAGAGCATCATTTTATGAGCCTCCCTGAAACCGTACTGATTACTGGCGCATCTACTGGCATTGGTGCGACTTACGCCGAGCGTTTTGCCCGGCGCGGGCACAACCTTGTTTTGGTCGCCCGTGACAAAAGCCGTCTAGAAGCTTTGTCCTCAAGCCTGCGCGAGCAACACGGTGTTGCCATTGACGTGATCCAGGCTGACCTGACTCAAGCCAACGATTTAACGACGGTCGAAGCTCGCCTTCGCGATGACGCCAGTATCGGCATCCTTGTGAACAATGCCGGAGCCGCTCAATCAGGCACCTTTATTGAGCAATCCACGGACAGCGTTGCAAACCTGGTCGCACTTAACACGACTGCGTTGGTGCGACTCGCCAGCGCCATCGCGCCGCGCTTGGCGCTGGCGGGTAATGGCTCAATTATCAATATTGGCTCGGTCGTAGGCCTGGCACCGGAATTCGGGATGAGCGTCTACGGCGCGACAAAGGCTTTTGTCCTGTTTCTTTCGCAAGGACTAAGCCTAGAACTCTCACCTAAAGGTGTCTACGTGCAAGCTGTGCTCCCTGCGGCCACCCGCACTGAAATCTGGGAACGTGCAGGCATCGACATCAACACCTTGAGCGAAATTATGGACGTGGGCGATCTGGTCGATGCCGCACTGGTCGGTTTTGATCGTAGCGAGCCGGTGACTATTCCGCCCCTACAAGAAGCCGCTCACTGGGATGCTTTGCAGACTGCTCGCCAAGCGTTGCTGTCAGAGATCCGCCAATCCGCCAGTAGCCGAACGCTATAAAGCAGAGGTGTGATTTGTCATGCAACAGACGCTCATCTGCTGTTCTGAAACCAAGAGTGTTTGTTGCGCACTTTCTTTACTCACCTATCTGCCCCCGGGCACGGTGTGCACATGATCACTGAAGCCAAAACTCGTCCCACTGAATCGCAAACGCTGTACACCCGTACCGCGAATCTGTGGGTCAATGTCGAAGGAACAACATTTGCCTACCGGGACGTGGGGCCTAGAGAAGGTGCGCCACTTGTTCTGTTGAATCACTGGGGCGCAGTCTTGGATAACTTCGACCCTCGCATCGTTGATGGTTTGGCTCATAACCGACGCATCATTGCCATCGACTATCGAGGAATCGGCGCTTCTGGTGGCACTGCCCCTTTGACCATCAGTGAAATGGCAAGCGACGCAATCGCCTTAATACGCACGCTAGGATTTCAGAAAGTCGACCTTCTGGGCTTTTCACTGGGCGGGTTCGTGGCACAGGAAATTGCATTGAAAGCCCCCGAGCTAGTGCGAAAGCTCATTCTGACCGGAACAGGGCCAGCGGGCGGCCAAGGCATCGACAAAGTGTGGTCTGTCTCGTGGCTTTTGATGCTGAAGGGGCTTATTACATTTCGCGATCCTAAGTTTTATCTTTTCTTCACTCAGTCGGCTAATGGTCAGAAAGCCGCGCACGCGTTTTTGAAGCGGCTGAAAGAGCGAAAAAAAGAGCGTGATAAAGGCCCAACCCCATCAGCTTTCTTGCGACAACTCAAGGCAATCACCGCATGGGGTCGCCAGATGCCCCAAGATCTCAGTCTCATAAAGACTCCAACACTGATTGCCAACGGTGACAGCGACATCATGGTGCCCACTGTGAACTCGACTGAGTTGGCGCGACGCATCCCAAACTCGAAGCTGATTATCTACGAGGACGCTGGGCATGGCGGAATTTTTCAGTACCACGCTGACTTCGTCACCAAAGCCTTGGCATTCCTAGACTCCTGAATAAGAACCTCAAGGCAGTTAGGTATCGCCAGCTTCCACGCCCACGCTCATCTTTTAAGAGTTACATCATCATGAAAGCTTTTTTTATCGAACGATATGGTAAGAGCGGTGGACGTATCGGTGAATTACCTGATCCGGTTGTAGGCACCAACGACGTTTTGGTTCAAATAAAGGCCACAAGCGTCAATCTTCTGGACTCCAAGATCAGAACAGGAGAATTCAAACAAATTCTTCCTTACAAATTTCCTTTGATATTGGGGAATGATTTGGCCGGCGTTGTGGTTCGCGTCGGGCCTGGTGTTCGCCAGTTCAAAGCCGGCGACGAAGTGTATGCGCGGCCTCCGCAGAATCGTATTGGGACTTTTGCCGAGTTTATTTCTGTAAATCAGAAATCTTTAGCGCTGAAACCTCGGAACGTCAGTATGGAACAAGCGGCCTCGCTACCCTTGGTAGCGCTGACGGCATGGCAGGTTCTAGTGGAATGTGCCCACTTGAAGAAGGGCCAAAAGGTGCTGATTCACGCGGGCTCGGGAGGTGTGGGGAGCATTGCTATTCAACTTGCCAAGCACCTGGGCGCTTTCGTTGCTACTACCACAAGCACGTCGAACGTTGAGTGGGTAAAAGCGCTTGGGGCAGACATAGTAATTGATTATAAAAAACAGAATTTCGAGACTGTCCTAGACGGCTACGACGTCGTACTTAACAGCCTGAATGCAGACACTCTCAAAAAATCACTGCAGTGCCTCAAGCCTGGAGGTCAGCTCATATCCATCTCTGGCCCGCCGACGCCTGAGTTCGGAGAGGCGCAGGGGCTGTCTTGGGCCGTCAAGCCAATCCTACGTTTGCTTAGCCTTGGCATCCGTAGAGCGTCTCGCAAAACCGGGGTGAAATACTCATTCGTTTTCATGCGCTCAGACGGCGCACAACTAAGTGAAATTACTGCATTGGTCGAATCGGGCGCAATCAAACCGATTATCGATAAAGTCTATCCATTCGCCTCAACCGCTGATGCACTCACGTACTTAGAACAAGGGCGATCAAAGGGAAAAGTAGTCATCACCGTCGCGTAACCCGCCCTTGGGTAAGACAGTAAATGGGACATAAAAACTTTAAAGAAAAGGGCTTGGCCGTTGTTCTAACTACTGGGG
>NZ_WKCD01000331.1:0-5499 GCF_021606625.1 Pseudomonas sp. PA-4-8C | reverse complement strand
CCTTCGAGGTACACGAAGTCGATGTCGTAGATCGAGTTGCCTTCGCCGAAACGGTCAATCAGGTACAACGGCGAACCGCCAATGCCTTTGATTGCCGGCAGGTTCAATTCCATCGGGCCGGTGTCGATGTGGATCGGCTGGGCCCCCAGCTCCAGGGCACGTTTGTAGGCCTGTTGCGAGTCCTTGACGCGGAACGCCATGCCGCACACCGACGGGCCGTGCTCGGCCGCGAAATAGGAAGCGAGGCTGTCGGGTTCGTTGTTGAGGATCAGGTTGATCTCGCCCTGGCGATACAGGTGCACGTTCTTGGAGCGATGGGTCGCCACTTTGGTGAAGCCCATGATCTCGAAGATCGGCTCCAGGGTGCCTGGGGTGGGCGCGGCAAATTCGATGAATTCAAAGCCCATCAGGCCCATTGGGTTTGCGAGTTGGTCGGTCATGTTCGGTGCCTCATCATTCTTGTAGGTAGCAATTGATTAGTTGCGAGCAAGGATGAGGCTGGAGGGTGGCGCACAAGAGAGGCCCCGCACGCTGCGGGCGAGGAAGTCACCAAAGATGAGGGGGGAGCCAAGTAGCTTCATGGTGTCATCAGTCTCTGACGGCCGAGGCTTGCGTGAGCGCAAGTCCATATTCTTGTATGCGTAAACTGATTCTACACAGCGTAACCAGGTTTGTCCGTACTCTTATCAAATCCCCATTGCCCTGCCCGGCGCAAGGGGTTTGTTGCACAGGTAGATACCCAGCAGGATGATTGCGCCGCCCAGTAACATCGGCATGCATATCGGTTCTGTGATGCTGGATCGGCGTCAGTCTTCCCCGGCTGCCCTGGCATTCATCGCGCTGGCACAAGGGCTGTACCCCTCGCCTACTTAGTTACCGGCCTATGCGCTGCGTGCTCTCATGCGTCGCGCCATAGTCATCCAATGTGGTGGAGCGCAGCGTCGGCGTACCTCGCCACGGTACAACCCAACCCGGCATGATCAACTCGGCCGTTGAGCGCGGTGCCAGCATCGGTGGGTTTTCATGGCGGTATTCGACGCCCTCAAGGTTGAGTGCCACGCTGGACAAGGTCACATGAAAGGCACTCGGGTTGCGCACCCGCAGCACCGGGCGGTCGTCTGCCAGTTGCCATTGCAACGCCGCCACGGCATCTTCCGCCCTGCCAGGCAACGCATTGGGGCGCAGGAACAGTTTGATGCGCGTGCGAAACGCCAGTTGCAGTTGATGGCTTGCCGCGTCAGTAGGCCGTATCCCTAGCACATTCAGCCAATACACCACTTCCTGAGGATCGGTCATGGCTTGTCTGGGTACCGGGTGATAAATCACCCGCAACGCTTGAGCCTTGCCGGGGTCCATTCGCAGAATCGGTGGTGTGACAGTAAAGGGTACGTCACTCAATTCCGGCGCCATCTGGGGGTCGCCTTCATCGATCCATACCTGTACCAGCCGTGGGCTGTCCGCCTCGTTGCGCAGGGTGAGGGTTACCACCCGTGCCGCGGCCGGGTAAATAAGCCGGGTGCGATCAATGACGATTTCCGCTTGCACCATCGCCATAGATGCCGCCAGTGCCATACCGGACACGCAGTTCAATAAGACTCGGATCATCACGCCGACTACCGATAGGCCAAAGTGAAGGTCGCCAGCCCGTTGGCCGTGCCCGGGCGGACGGTGGCGCCGGTTTGTATGTAGCGCGCGGTCAAGGGAATCTGGAAGGTGCCGTTGCCGGTGCTGCCTGCCAACCATTGATTCGGCGTGCCGATAGCGGCGGCGTCGGGGCCGTAGCTGATCAGGCGGTTGCCAAACAGCAGTTGCAGCGCCACGCCCTTGGCGGTGGAGTTGGCGGTCAATGTCAGTTGGTCACTGCGATTGGCCGGTTGGGTCTGGTCGGTCAAGGTCAACAGCACATCGCTCTCAGCGCCCCCGCCACCAGCGCACTGCAAGGTGATGGTGCGGGTGGCATTGCCGGCCACGCTGCCAATGCCCTTGAACGCCCTGCTCTCCACCGCCCCCAGCGGGATCGCCACGGAGGGCGTCGAGACCGTGCAGGTGGGTTTACTCGGCGGGCCGACTTCGACACTGCCGAAGTTGAACGCGTGGTGCGTGTCGCTGGTGTACAGGTACAAGCCCGCGAAGGTACGCGGCGTAATGGTGCCGCCCTGGATCGGGCCGGTTACCACGAAGAACAAGCGGCCGCGCAAGCCCCACGTAGGCAAACCGGGATGGATCGGTCCGCGCAGCACCGTGACTCCGGTGGTTACGGTTTGCATCGGCCCCACGTCACGGTCCTGCGCCATGAACGCAAACCCGACGCCTTGCACGCCGGTCAGATGAACCGGCATGACGACCCCTGAGTGGAAGAAGTTACGTCCTGTCCAGGGAATCTCCCGTGCAATCCGCGTGGACGACCAATAGCGAACAATAAGGTTGGGCGGATATGTGCACCTCAACCCGTGCGCTACCTCAACGGGGTAGCCACCCGGGTTGCCCAGGGCCTGGCCGACCACAGGGTTGGCGGGCACCGTAATACGCGGCACCGACAGCACCGTCGGCGGCGCGGGCGTACACGTCGCCTTGGCCTGGGCATGGGGCGCGCTGGCGAGGGCGATGCAGGTCACCATTACAAGCCCTGCCAAACGTTGCGTACCGGGGCTGATCATCGGCTGCTGACCTCATCGTTGGCGGTGTTGGCGTGGCACCGGCTGACCAGTTGGTCGGCATTTTCCTGGCGGTGCCCCGGTGGCCGCGGTGGCAGACGGTATGGGATATAGCAGCGGTCACTTGCCGCCTCGGTCCAACGCACGGTCAGCGTGCCCTGGTCGGCCACGCCGCGCACAAACGCCTTGCCGGCTTGCCCAATCACCCCGACTTCCCTGCCCTGCTCGTCGAACACCTGAGCGGCAAAAGGCAGCGGCTGACCGTTGCGATGGGTCGCCTTGATCACCACCGCACGGCCACTGACGGTCTCGAACTTGACCAGCGACACTGCGCCCCCTGTCGGTACCACCGAGTGATTCGATTCCTTGAGCTCCACATCCATGGGCATGCCTTCGGGGTCGATATCCACGTCATTGGGATGGTAGGCCCGCAAGCTCGGCAACACGCCATAGCCGTGTGAGTCGATGCGTACACCCCCACCGATCTGCGCGCCCTGGGCATCCGGTGCATACACCAGTGCCGACGCTTCACCGAGGCTTTGCGAGAGGGTCACGCCACCGCCATGGGCAATCAGCCCGCCGTCGGCGCCCATGGACATTTGTGCGTTGTTGCCACTCTGGCCGTAACCTGCGCGCAGGTTGGCCGTGCTGCTGCGATACCCGGCGTAGGCATTGAAGCTGGAACCGGCCTGGCTCCCCGTGCCCTGGCTGCCGGCCAGGCCGTAGTGCCCCTCTGACGCCTCGCCGAGCAAGCCATTGATGCCCACTTGCTGTTGACTGCCCTTTGATTCGCCGGTGTCGCGCGACAAAGCGCTGCTCAGGGTCGGCGCCGACGTGCCCTGGCCCAGCGGCATCGACAGGGTCAGCGCCAGACGATTATCGACGCGACCGGGTTGCAACGCGCGGCCGAAAAAGATCGCGTCACTGTGGTCACGATCGCTGGGTGGGTCGGCGTCGCTGACCCTTGAGCGCTGCGCCGAAATGTTCCAGTTGAGCTGCTTCCAGCGTGATCCATAGCTGAGGGTGAAGGATGTCTGGCGACCTTGCCGGCTCGCCCAGTAGTCAACAGAACTGCCGTACAGGCTCAAGGTGCCTTCCCCCATCTGCTGGCTGATCGTCAGGTCGAGACGGCTTTTCTGGCGGGCATAGCCCTCGATGTTCCCATGCTGGCGGGCCAGCTCCTGCACATTCAAAGCATCCGGCAGGCTCAGATAGCCGGCCGTGGAGAAGCGGTAGGCGCCCAGCGCAAAATGGGTTCCGGAAAATGGCAGGTTTTTGTTGTAGGCCAGGCCCCAACTGTGTCCGCCAACCACCCCGTTGCCCTCAATGCGGGTGCGCGAGTGCGCGGTGTCCAGGGCAAACGCGCCGATGGGCGTACTCATCGCCAGCCCGGCTTTGCCCTGCAAGTATCCCCGGGAGACCGCGCTGCCGCCGTACAGGCTCAAGCCATCGGTAAGGCCATGCTGCAAGGTGCCCTGAAACACCATGGGGCTGGTCTTGCTGACCCCGCGTTGCTGCACTTGGCCCAACGTGGTGCTGTAGTGAGTGGCGCCCTGGCGCAATAATTGTGGGGCCACGGAATACGGCACGACAAAGGTGGTGCGGCGCCCGTCCACCTCGGTGACGCTGACATTAAGGTCACCACCGTAGCCCGTGGGATAGAGGTCGTCGATGACAAAAGGCCCCGGGGCAACCTGGGTTTCGTAGATCGTGTAGCCGTTCTGGCGCACCGTTACCGTGGCGTTGCTGTCGGCGATGCCGTGTATCTGCGGTGCATAGCCTTGTTGCGACGGCGCCAGCATGCGGTCATCGGTCGACAGGGTAATCCCCCGCACCCGCACGCCGTCGAGGACCTGGCCGTTACTGAAGCTGTCGCCAAGGGTCAGTTGCGAACGCCAGGCCGACAAGGGCCGTTGCAGGTACGTGGCGGTGTGTTGATAAGGCAACAGACCGCCACGGGAAGTCCAGGCCTGGCCGCCTTGGTGGCGCAGGCGCCAGTCGCCGAGGTTGACGCCGCCGTTGAGGCCCAGGTAACCCCGACCTTCCCCCGCCCCCGAAGTCACCGCTGCGGCGCTGAAGGTGTAATTGAGCAGCGCAACGTCGAGCCCCTTGTCCCAACGGGCCGGGTCAACGTAACCGCGCGCGGCTCGGCTGAGGTAAGCCTGCGGGATATTGACGTCGAGCGTCAGCGTCACAATGTCGAGCTGGCTGCTGGCCAGGGGGATCCATTGGGTAAATTCACGGCACTGCGTGTCGGCGCTGCGTTCGTCAGGTGGCAGCACGACTCCGAGTTGGGCAAGTTCCAGGGCGCTCACGCAAGGCTGGACGTTGTCCTTGTCATCACGCGAGACAAAGCTGATTTCACGGCGCCCCGCGGATTGCCCATTGAGGAATACATCCACACGATAGACGCCAGGCGCCAATGCATTGCCCGTATTGAAACGCGAAATATCCACCGCCGTGGACAAGCCGGTGGTAAACGCCTCGATATCAAACAATAGCGCCGCGGCTTCGGCCGGCAGGCATAAGGTCGTGAACACACCCAGCGACACCATCAGCCGCGAGTTGCACAACAGCCAGGCAAACACGGGATGCCCCGTAAATGGCAGGTAAACAGACATAATCAAAACTTCAGGGGGGCTCGCTGCGGCGCGGAGAATGCGCCGTAATCATTGATGTATTTGAAATGCACCTGGGCGTCCGCGGGGATCGTCGGCAGGGTGCCGCGTACAGGCAGTTCAAGGCTGGCACCTGGCGGCACCATGCCTTCTTGTACCGGTATCAGGTGGGCGTCAGGCCGAGGGCCCAGCGCCAGTGCCACCTCGTTGAAGGTCACGTGAAAGGC